>BQJX01000103.1 GCA_021604925.1 Gemmatimonadota bacterium | reverse complement strand
TCGTCGGCGTGGCCTCCGAGGAGGCCATTCGATGAGGATCCTGCAGCGCTTCGGGCTCGTGGCCATGATGGCGGCCTCCGTCGTCTTCTCGATGGGGGCGGAGGTCCTCCGCACGTTCACCGTTCCGGACCCGGACGGCGGACCGGACCGGATGATGACCGTGTACGGCCTCACCACGATCGCGGAAGTGAACCAGAACGATGCCAACGGAAGGGCGCTCCTGGGCGAGCAGTCCTCCCAGGTGACGGTGCGCGGCGTGGTGCAGAGTGCCACCGGCGCCCTGGATCCCAAGGACGTCAGCAATCCGAGCGCGTGGTTCTACATCTCGGACGGGACCGGATCCGTGGCCGTCTCCAAGGCAAGCGCCGCCGCCGCGATCCCGAGCGTGGCCGTGGGTGACTCCGTGGAAGTGGCCACGGTCATCCTGACGCAACCGAACTCCACCACGCTGACGGGAACCCGGACGCTGGACTTCGACGCGAGCTTCTTCTCCGATCACCTCACCATTCTGGCCACGGGGCGTCCCGTCAACGCACCGACCACCGTGACCCTGGACGACCTGGTCACGAACGGGACGGCGGTAGAGGGCGACCTGGTCCGGGTGGACGGAGTGTCCGTGGTCGCGCCGGCGGAGTGGCCGCTGTCGAATCAGAGCGGCTTTGTCCGGATCACGGACGGCATCGACACGGTCAACCTGTACGTGGACAACGATACCGACCTGGACGCGATCCCGGCTCCGAGCGGGAGTTTCAGCCTGACAGGATTCGTGGCGCAGGAAGACCTGGACGGCGCGCCGTTCTTCCAGGGGCACTTCCTTTATCCACGTTCCACGGCCGATATCCTCCAGGGCGACGGCGACGGCACGGCGGTCGTGAGTCCTTCCAACGTGACGGAGTTCGCGACCGGCGTGAACCTGGTGTTCACCCTGGCCGGCGTCCAGGCCACGCTCACCGCGGTGGAACTGGATGTACCCGCCACCTGGACGTGGTCCGGTTCCGCGGGGGACGTCACGCTGGGTGGCGCAGGCTTCAGCGGTGCTTCGGCACCGGTCGTGACGTCGAACGGAGGGGGGTGGAGCATCCGCGTGGACGGCACCACGATCTCCTCGACGATGAACGGCACGGTCACGCTGGCCAATCTCACCGCACCGGCCGTGGAGTCCAGCATCTTCACCGTGCGGACCTCGGCGGGCGGACCGGCGGCGGCCATTCTCCTGCAGCCGGTCGTGTCCGTGAACTCGGCGGCGTTGCCGGGGCAGGTCGTCATCAACGAGCTGCTTCCCGTGACGAATTCCGGCACCCAGGGATCCGAGGGCGGCGAGTTCATCGAACTCTTCAACCGGACCACGAACGATCTGGTGATCGGCGGCTGGACCCTCCAGGATATCGGCCGCACCAGCGAGTGCACGCTCGACGCGCGCTGGGCGTTTCCGGTGGGGACCGTGATTCCCGCCCAGGGCTACGTGGTCGTTTGCCGCAACGCCTTCGACGCCGCCAACAACCGCGGCTTCCTGGTGGACTTCCCCTCGTTCCCGGGGGGAGTGACCCTGCTCGAGATGTTCGACAGCACGGTTCCGGTGCGGCCCGATGTGGATCATCCCGCCACGCCCAACATGGTGCTGCTGGATCCCACCGCGGACGACAACCAGATCATCCTTCTCGGCGGCGCCAATACGAACGTGGGGCAGTGCAGCAGTCCGCTGGTGCCGTTCACGCTTCCGTCGGCGGAGTTGGTCGTGCTCAAGAACGTGTTCGACGTCACCATCGATGCGGTGGCCTACGACGCACCGACCCCGTGCGAGGAATCGCTGTGCGCCGCGGGATCGGGCGCCGGGCCGGCCTACCCGTTCGGCCCGCCCAAGCCCCTGCACTCGCTGGGGCGGAATGCACTGGCGGCCGACACCGACGACTCCGCGGCGGATCTTCGCCCGGCCACGCAGGCCACGCCCGGAGCCGTGAACGTGCCCGGCGATACGGATGTGCCCAGGCTCGTCGAGGGCAGCGTGGAGATGGCGTCCGGATCGGTCTTCGATATCCACTTCGACGAAGTGGTGGACGAGGCCTCCGCCACGGATCCCGCAAACTACTCCATCACCCTGGACGATGAGCGCGGGTCCATCGCGGTGGTGGAGGTGTTGCCGGATCGAGTGGAGCCGTTCCGGCACTACGTGGTCATCACCGAGACCATCCCGGCGGGAGCCACCGGGACCCTGGTGATCGACGGGGTCGCCGACCTCGCGTTCGACGGGCAGACGCCGAACACGCTCTCCGCGTCCGTACCGATCTCCACGCCGCTGGATGCACTGTCGATCTGCGAGGTGCAGACGTTCGACGAACGCGGGTTCTCTCCGTACGACGGAGAAGTGGTCACGGTGGCCGGCTTCGTGACGATCCTGCCGACCTCGACCGATCGCTTCGGCATCTGGGTCCAGGAGCCCGGGGCGCTCGGCTGCGGCGTGAACGTCTTCAACTTCGACTATCCGGACACCGTGCTTCGCTGGGGCATCGAGCTGAACGACATGGTCCGGATCCGCGGACGGGTCACCGAGTTCGTTTCCAGTTCGTCCGGCAGCGGCGCGGTCACGGAGATCGCGGCCTCCGAGGACATCCAGTTCTTCGAGCTGATCGCGCGGGGGCTGGAAGGCCCGGAGCCGCGCATCGTGAGCACCCACGGCGCCAACGACGAAACGCTGGAAGGCACGCTGGTGCGGACGTCGGGAACGGTGATCAACGCCAACTCGCTGGCGGCCTACATCGACGACGGCTCGGGTTCGATCCAGGTCTTCCAGAACTTCTCGGCGATCGATCTCACGCGCTACACCGTGGGCGATGTGCTGCAGGTCACCGGGGTGTTGACCCAGTTCGATTCGACCGAGCCGTTCTTCTCCGGGTACGAGCTCATCCCGCAGTCGCAGGATGCCATCGTGGAGCTGGACGGGACCTTCGCCCGGAGCACGCCCACCGTGGAGGTCGCCCGCGGCGTTCTGGTGCCGGAGCTCGGCGAGGAGATCCGGATCACCGTGACCACCACGAAGCGCAGCGACATCATCGTGGAGATCTTCGACGTGATGGGCCGCAAGGTGATCACGCTCTACGACGGGCTCGGACTCGGGCTCATGACGTTCGATTGGGACGGTGTGGGCCAGGACGGCTCGACCGTGAAGCCGGGAGCGTACGTGTGCCATATCCGCACCGTGCCGTTGGATGGAGGAAGTGTCTTGAGCCGAGCGGCTCCCATCGTCGTTGGAACGCGACTCAACTGAGTGGAGGCGGGATGTCGGAACGGCTGACTGAAACAGGGAAGAGGGGGGTGTCCCCGTGAAGCAAACGCTGACAGGCTGGACCGCGCTCGCAGCGATCGTCGTCGGACTCGGCTCCGCGACCCCCGCGCTCGCGATTTTCGATGACCTGGAGTACAGCCCGCGGGCTGCCGGTCTGGGCGGCGCGTATGCCGGCCTGTCCGACGACGCCACGGCCGTGTTCTACAACCCCGCGGGGTTGGCCGGTCTCACGGACTATTCGTTCCACGGCACGTTCTTCGAGCCGTTCAATCTCGGGTTCCACAAGGCGAGCGCGGCGGCCTTCGCCATGCCCACGGACAACTGGGGCTCGTTCGGGATCGGCTACTCGGACTTCCGCGTGGACTACCTGGGCTCCACGCTGTCGATCGAACGGACCGTGACCTTGTCCCACGGACTCGTGCTGATGGAGGACATCTCGTCGAGCCTCACGTTCGGCTACAACATCAACCTCTACAACCTGGACTACCCCACCACGTCCGTTTCCGGACTGGATCTGGGTTCCGAGACCACGCTGGGCGTGGACATCGGTTTCCAGGCCACCGTCCGCGAGCGAACCACGGCGGGTGTGTTCGCCAAGAACGTGAATGCGGCCACCATGGGTGATCCGGTGGCCACGGACCTGCCGCAGCGGGTGTCCGCCGGCATGGCGTACCGCCCCTACGACGGCGTTGTCACCGCGGTGGAATTCGAGAAGGAACTTGGCGAAGAGATCCAGTTCCACGGCGGGATGGAGTTCCGGATCGCGGATCCGCTCACGCTCCGGTTCGGGACCCAGACCAAGCCGAACCTCTTCGACATCGGGATCGGCATCAAGTACGCCCAGGTCGATCTGGACTTCACGTTCACCAACCACCCCGTTCTGGAAGAGACGTTCCGGTACGGCGTGGGCCTGCGCTTCTAGGGGGCCAAGATGCTTTCCGGAATCCCCATCGGACCACGTCGCGCCGCCTGGAGCGGCGTGATGGTTCTCGGGGCGCTGCTGATGCTCGTCGCGTCCGCAGTGGCGGAACCGATCGATCTCAATCGGGCGCCGCAGGAGGCTATCCTCGGGCTGCCGATTCCGCCGGATGTGGCTCGCGCCATCTGGGAACATCGGGAGTTCGTGGAGTACTTCGAGGATTCCACGGATCTCATGCGGGTGAACGGCATGACCCCGGAGCTGCTCGCCCGGATCCGCCCGCTCGTGTCGATTCGCGCGGTGGCCCTGTCCCCGGAGCGGCAGCGCAAGAACGACCTCTTCTACCGTTTCGAGTGGTGGGAAGGGGCGGAGGGCACCGACGAATCGCTGGTGGAACTCTACAAGGACGTGGCGCTGGACCCGGTCAACGTGAACACGGCCCGGCTCGTGGAACTGCAGAACCTGCAGAACGTGTCCCCGATCGACGCCGTGGCCATCGTGAAGCACCGGGAGCGAATTGGCGAGATCGGGAGTCGGAACGAACTGCGCCGGGCCACCGGGCTTTCGGGCTGGGGCTACAGCAACGTCCGGAACTTCCTCTCCTACGGACAGCAGGAAGAATCCACCCGCCTCGCGGGGAACTACTCGCTCCGCATGGAGACCACGAGCTACTTCAGTGATGTAGAAGAACTGCTGCGGAGCGATCGCGATCCCGGCCAGGGAACGAACGACAACTGGTGGGATCGCCTCGGCCTCGACCAGCCGGAGCCGGCCGTGTACCAGAAGGCGCGAATCCGGCAGGGGCGGCACTTCTACGCGGGTGGCGCCACGTCGCGACGGCTGGGCGAGGACGACCTCTTCGACTCCAAGAAGGGGTTTGCCGGCGTGGAGGGGTTTGCGCTGGGACCGTTCAGCCTGGACAAGCTCTACGCGGGCCACTACTCGATCTCGTGGGGCCAGGGCGTGCTGATGGAGAACAGCGACTTCCGCAGTTCCCGCAAGTCCGGCTACAACTTCGCGAAGCGGTACGACGGCGTCCTCGGTGATCTGTCGCGGACGGAGCAGCATGCGTTCCGCGGTCTCGCCACCGAGGGCCGGATGGAACTGCCCGAGGTGCTGGACTGGGATCCGGGATCGCTGCGGCTGCTCGCCTTCTTCTCGGACGACGACCGTGACGCCGTGCTGAACGACGACGGCAGCGTGAACATGCTGGTCACGCTGGCGCCGCGGCTCACGAACGACGACCTCACGGCGGCCGGCCTGCAGCCCATGCGGGACGTGGTGAACGAGAAGACGTGGGGCGGCAACCTTCGCTGGGACCTGGGCTACGGCCGTCACTTCGGCGTGGGTGGCTACGAGAGTCGCTACGATCGCTTCTTCGATCCGAAGTGGGATCCCGACAATCCCACGGACAAGCACCCGCTGGTGGCGGACGACAACGAGGACAACTTCGTCCCGCAGGATGGCGAGGTCTTCTCCGCGTACAAGAGCCCGGGCATGTATCGCCGGATCTACGGGGCGGACTTCCAGTGGGTGTACCGGAACGTGGCGCTGCAGGGCGAGTATGCGGAAATGGACGTGAAGGGCGAGCTGCTCAAGCTGGGCGACGATCCCAAGGCGCTCGTGCTGAACTCCTTCATCCAGTACGACGACCTGAGCCTGCTGGCGCTCTACCGCGAGTACGACGTCGCCTTCGACAACCCCTACCAGCGATCGTTCTCCAACTACGAACGGTACAAGGGGACCATCCTGGAGGACTACTTCCGGCTGGAAGATCCGATCTACGGGATGATCTACCAGAACACCGCGCAGCCCCAGGCGGAGAAGGGGTTCTACCTCAACACGCGCTACCGCTGGGCGGAACCGTTCATCACCACCGTGGAGTACGACACGTGGCGCCGGCAGGCGGACATGAGCCGCTACTCCAGGTTCATCGCGCGGATGGAGTACCGGATCGCGTTCCCGCTCCGCTTCAAGATGCGGCACAAGTGGCAGAACCGGGAGTTCGAGAACCCCAGCGATCCGTCGATCTTCAACAACATCGAGACGCGGATGGAGATGGAGTTCCGGCTGTCGCGGTTCGATCAGCTGGAGTTCCTGTACGCCACGTCCACCACGCAGTGGCCGCCGCGCGGCCGCCTCCAGGGCGAGCCGATCGCGAACGGGACCAATCCGGTGTCGGGCAACAACGCCCTGCCCGGACAGGCCTACGGCGCGTGGTACACGCATCACTTCGCGAACAGCCGCCTCAAGGTGGACGGCGCCGTGTTCGCGTACGACGGATTCCTCTGGTTCTTCGAGAAGAGCACCTTCCGGGTAGTGGACGGAAGCGGGTTCCGCACGTGGTTCGAGATCACCGATCGACTCTCGGACGATTTCACCATGCGGTTCCGCTGGGTCCGGGAGAACCAGAAGCGCAACACCGCGGTCGACATTCGTCAGTTCAACGACGAGGTCGCCGAGGAAATCGATGCCGACAATGTCCGGGATACGACCAACTACTTCCGGTTCCAAGCGGATTACTCGTTCTGATGGCTCGGGGGAGGACGGAAGCATGAGACGATTCATCATTCCGGCAATGGCCGCAGTGCTGTTGGCCGGTTCGGCGCAGGACAGCGGCGCGCTGGGCTTTCTGGACCTCGCGACCGGCGACGAGGGCCTCCTGCCGGACGCCCGTTCCGCCGCGCTCGGAAGAACGCGTCTGGCGGAGACGACGGGCGGGTTCACGGGACGCTCGAACCCGGCCCTGCTGTCGCGCGTGAAGCACCCGGTGGCCACGGTCGGCGGCAACGTGCTGAAGATGGAGGAGACGCGCGAGATCCCCGCCTTCGACAGCTTCGATGGGTTCCTGGTGGAGTCCATCTACGCGTACAACGACCGCTACCAGTGGGAGATGGGGGCGGGCGTGGCCGCGGGATACGATCTCGGCGACTACCGGATCGGCGTGGGGCTGTCCCTGGCTCCGGTCCGCGACTTCCAGTACGACTACTCCGAGGAAGTCCGCGACCCGAACGCCTTCACGCAGCCGCGCGATCGGCTGCTGGCCCTGAACGAGGTCAACGCGGACGGGCGCCTGGACGCGTGGACGATCGCGGCCGGCGTGGAAGTGCTGCCGAGCCTGAACCTGGGCGCCTCGCTCGAGTTCCTCCGCGGCCACCAGGACGTGATCCTGCGCACGCGCTACGTCCAGGAGGACCGCGAAGAGGGCTCCAAGATGTCGCTGCGCAGCATGGAGGGGCGCCGGATCGTGGTGGGCGGCGCCTACCATCCGGATCCGGCCGTATCGGTGGCCGGGACCTGGACCGCGGCCGTGGGGCTCGGCCTGGACGCCCTGAACGAAGGCGACCAGACCCGCCTGTTCTTCCTGGGCGACCTGGACGGTCAGCAGGGAAGCCAGCGCGCCGTGATCACGTACCCGCAGGAGGTCAAGATCGGGGCCGTGTACCGGCCGCGCGCCGGGATGCGGACGAATGTCCAGCTGGACATCGGCTGGACGGAATGGTCCGAGTACGAGAACTCGCTGCTCGCCATGCCGGGGCTGACGGACGTCTGGGACGGGCGTGCAGGGATCGAGCACATCTTCTATAATGGGGTTCCGGTACGGTTCGGCTTCCGCTGGGCGCCGTCCCCGGTGAACGACGAGATCGCCACGACCGCGTTCACGTTCGGCGGCGGGTTCCACTACGCCTCCGTTCGCACCGACATCGCCTTCGAAGTGGCCAATCGCCAGTACCGCTTCGACGACCTGTTCGATGACTCGCTGTTCGGCGGGAACAGTCGCATCCAGAAGGACCG
>BQJX01000102.1 GCA_021604925.1 Gemmatimonadota bacterium | reverse complement strand
CGCCGGCACGATGCTGGGGGGGGCCGGCGGAATGGTCGGGCTGCACGCGGCCTTCTACTTCGACATGCCGGCAGCGCCCGTGATCGTTCTCGCGCTCGCCGCACTGCTCACGGTTGCCCTCCTGGCCGGTCGGTCGCGGCGGTAGGGAAAGGACTCGCGTGGTCCCGGGAACTCGCGGCCGCTACCGCCCGGCAAGAAACGCGAGTACCCGTTTCATCAGGAGGGCCGACGCTTCCGCGTCGTACGATGGCGGCGAGCTATCCGCGGCGTCGATGTCACCCTCCCAGGAACATCGATCGCTCGAACCCGTTGTTGAACCGCACGTCCTCGCAAGTTTCCTCGACCCACTCCTCGCCCAGGATCTCGCCGTTCCAGTTGGAGTCGACGTAGGCGCGCTTCGTCGGGAGCATCACGCCGTCGATCTCCTCGTACTGGACAGTCATCAGGTGCGGCTCCTGCTTGCCGAAGTCCATCACGGTGAACAAGAAACGGTCCACGAGCCGGGTCTTCGGATGCAGATAGAGAACGTAGGTGTCCTGGGCGTCTCCGACGTCTTCTCCGAAGGTGACCTTCACGCGGTCGTACATCACTCCGTCCACGTCCTGCGGCCCGAGGTCCTCATAGCCGATTCCCGGATCGAGCAGTTTTTGCATCATGACCAGCCAGTAGAAGTTGGTCTTCCGGAGGAAGTCCGCCCTCCGGAGTGCCTGGGGATCATCGACCGGGCGGCCATCGTGGGTCACCCAAGTGCTCCGGCCGTCGTAGCCCTGCACCACCGAGCTCACACCCTCGGGCATCTGCCGCATCGTCCGGTACTCCGCCCAGGAGAGCTCGCCGTCGAACACGTAGCGCTCGGTGGAGACGTCCTCCGCCCCTTCGGGCGTGCGATAGGTGTAGCGGTACTCCACGTCGCGCAGCGCGTGGAGCTTCTCCATCGATCCGACGGTTTGCACCATCTCCTCGATCCACCCACGGGCGTCCTTTTCTTCGGCGTGGGCCTGACTCACAAGCAGGGCGACCACACCGAGGATCTTGAAAGCTCTCATCACGATCTCCAGGGAATCGCGGGCGCCGACGCCATCCGGGGCCCGGTCGCCCGGAACATACCACGTCCAGCCGGTGCTGGATCTGGAGGGTCACGAGTCTGAACGCGCTGGCGACGCAGATCCTGCGAGCAAAACGGGATTTCCCACGAGACGGGCGAGTGGCGTGCCCGCCCACTCGCCCGCCCGTGACCGGTCCTCTGCGAAGCGACGGCGCTCCTATCGGCGCCGTCGAGGCGGCCGCGGTCCCTCACGCTCCGCCGGTCGCAGCTCACTCTCGCTGAGGGTGCCATCTCCGTCCGCGTCCAGCGTGAGCAGCGCCTGGACCGCGTTTTCGATCTCTGCGGCCGAGAGCGCGCCGTCGTCGTCCGTATCCAGGGCCTGCAGAAGCGGCCCACCGCGGGGTGGCCGACGGTCTCCGTCGGCACGCGACGCGTCCGGCGCGATGAACAGGGCGAGCGCCCCCACCAGCGCCGCTGCGATCCAGATCCGGCCTCGTTTCCCGCGCGACTCCACTCTCCGTTGCATGACGATCCCTCCTTCGGTCCAGGCTTCCTCAAGTGCGAACGCTCCGAGCGAGCGAGCACTCACCCTACCGAACGAGCATTAGGCCGAAACCCTGCGCGGAAACTTCGCGGTGGGATAGTGCGGGACGGGAGCGAAGGCGCAGCGTGGAGGCGGTGACTCTCGGGGCCACGCGCTCTCCACGTTGGTCACCGGTTCTAGGAAGCCGGTCTCCCGACAAGCTCCGCTTCCAGCAGTTCCCGAGAGAACGTCTTGGCCACGGCGTTGCGGAACTCCTCACGGGATGTCGGATCCACCACTTCGCTCGTCCCCGTCCAAAGGAGTCGACCATCCTTTCCGGCCAGCAAGTCGCCTTTCATCCGCACGACGACCTGGGTCTCCGTGTAGCCCTCATGGTGAATCACTTCGAGGTGCTCCTCGTATTCTCCCCAGTGCTTGTAATCCACGACCTTCTTCTTCTCGGTATACCCTGGGACATACACTTCCTTCTCGTCACGCCCGGCCCGGATCAACACCAGCACTCCCCCGCACTCACCCTCCGCCGCGAGCTCCTTCAGCGCGTCCGGTCGTGGAGGTGCGTCCGGAAACCGTTGATAGGACGCCGTGACCGTTGCCCCCTGCTCCCCAAAGCTGGCTACGAACGAGTCCTCCATCACTCTCCGTTCCAGCCTGTCGCGCGCCAGCGCCACCACGAGCACGTTCTCAAGTGGTGCCCCCTCGTAGGACGAATCACGCCACATGTCCACGAGCTGGGCGCTTGTACCGCAGCCAACCGTTAGGCTCGCCAGACACAAGGCCGCAAGGACAACCCACCTCGTGGCGGGAGTCTCATTGATCTGGTTCATCGCGTCTTCCTCGCTGTCTAAGCCCTCTTGGGGCGCTTCCCTTGCCGGTAGCCCCGGCTCCCAGCACTCACCACCACCCGCACAGACCCTACGATGCCTCGTCTCCGCCAGCCACACCTATCCGGACTGTCGTCGGCGTCCAGGGCGATGTGCTCGCCGTGCAGAAGTGGAGGATGGCGGGTACACTCACGGGAGCCCGCCCAGGACGGTACCCGTCTGAACGGGGACGATCCTCGGACGCGGAAACCTCAAGGAGAATCCCGATGCACCGCCTCTTGGCCGCCACGACCGCCTCCGCACTGGTCTTCATCGCCACGGCGACACCCGCCCAATCCCAGGGCAGCGAGGAGCCGGCGTACGACGCGCAACTGTCGACGTACGCCTATCCGCACGAAGTCCGCAAGTTCGCCCTCGACTCGCAGGGGCATCCGCTCGAGATGGCCTACATGGACGTCGCGCCGACGGATGAGCCCAACGGCCGCACCGTGTTGCTGCTGCACGGCAAGAACTTCTCCGGCGCCTACTGGGCCGACACGATCGTCGCGTTGACCGGCCTGGGCTATCGCGTCATCGCGCCTGATCAGATCGGCTTCGGCAAGTCGAGCAAGCCGGAGCACTACCAGTTCACGTTCCAGGCGTTGGCGACGAATACCCAGGCGCTGCTCGATGCGCGGGGCGTCGACCGGGTCGACGTGGTCGGCCATTCGATGGGCGGGATGCTGGCGACGCGCTTCGCCCTGATGTTTCCCGCAGGAACCGGGAACCTGGTGCTGGTGAACCCGATCGGGCTCTACGACTGGAAGCGGGAGGTCCCGTATCTGACCGTGGACGACTGGTACCGCAGCGAACTGCGCAAGACGCCGGAGGGCGTGAAGGAGTACATGACGCAGAGCTACTTTGACGGCGTCTGGAAGGGCTCGTATCAGCCGCTCGTCGAGATCCAGCAGGGCTGGATCCGAGGCGGTGACTACCCGCGCATCGCGTGGAACTCGGCGCTGACCTACGACATGATCTTCACCCAACCGGTGCTCTACGAGTTCGACCAGCTCCAGGTGCCCACGCTGCTGATCATCGGCCAGCGCGACAAGACCGCGCTCGGCAAGCCGCTCGTCGACGAGGAGGTCGCGGCCATGATGGGTGACTACTCGACTCTGGACGAGAAGGCGGCCGCGGCGATCCCCAACGCGACGCTGGTCGAGCTGGAAGGCGTGGGTCACGTCCCGCAGTTCGAGTCCTGGGACGAGTACATCCACGCGCTGACGGAGTTCCTGGGCGGCTCGCGCTGAAACACCACCCGCGGCCCTGCCGCGAGCCCGGACCGGCAAGGACGCCGCTCGAGCGCGTGGCACCGCGCCCGCGCGCGAACCTGCGTGCGGCCCGCTTTCATCGCTCCCCGGACAGGAGCGCTCGCATCGCTCGCGCGATGTCGGGGTTGTCGTAGAGCCCCTGGATCATCTCCGAGTACAAGGTGGCGAATCGGTGATCGTGGACGAGATCGCCGAACACGGCCTCTAGTCTCAGGAACGAGAGCGAGTCCTCGGGCGTTCCTCTCGCGGCCTGGTGCAACTCGCGCTCCATGGCATCGACGAACTCAAGAGGTGCGCCCTGCCCGTCGACCGCCTTCGCGCAGTAGTAGCCCCATGCCGCGATCACCAGAGTGGCGAACCGGATACTCCCGCCCTGCGCCAGGTTCTCGGTGATCGTGGGGATCAGGAACTTCGGCAGTTTGGCTGAGCTCTCCAGACAGATCCGCGCCACGCTGTCCTTGATATTCGGGTTTCCGAACCGCCCGACAAGCTCGTCCTTGTAGCGCTCCAGATCGATCCCCTCCACCGGGTCGAGCACCGGGGTGGCTTCCACATCCAGGAAGCGGCGCAGGTACGTGGCGAACAGCGGGTCCGCCACGCAGCCGTCGATGGTCTTGTGACCGTGGATCGCCCCGAGCCATCCGAGGACGGAATGCCCGGCGTTGAGCAGACGGATCTTCATCTTCTCGTACGGGGTAACGTCGGCAACAAAGTGGACGCCCACCTCTTCCCACGCCGGTCTGCCGTTGGCGAACTGGTCTTCGATGACCCACTGCGCGAACGGCTCGCACGTCACCGGCCATTCGTCCCTCAGTCCCGCCTCGGCGGCGAGGTCGGCGACATCCTCCGGCGTGGTCACGGGCGTGATCCGGTCCACCATGGCGTTCGGGAAGCGCGCTTCACCCTCGATCCAACGCGCAAGCTCGGCGTCCTGTTCCCGGGCGAAGTCGAGCAGCATCCTGCGCGTCAGGTCGCCGTTGTGCTGGATGTTGTCGCACGACTGAATGGTGAGGGCCGGGAGGTCCCGGGATCGACGCATCCGGAGCGCGGCGGTCAGAAAGCCGAACACCGTCCTGGGGCTGGCGGGGTGTTCCAGGTCGTGCCGCACCTCGACGTTGCTGAAGTCGAAGTCGCCGGTGGCGGGATCGAAGTTGTAGCCCCCCTCGGTGATGGTGAGCGAGACGATCCGGGTGTCCGCGTGGGCCATTCTCGCGATTGCCGCGCCGGGATCGTGGCAGCCCAGCACGAAATCGACGAGCGAACCGATGACGGCCCTTTCGATCCTTCCCTGCGGGTGCTTGACGATCAGGGTGTAGAGATGGTCCTGCGCCTTCAGGATCTCGCCGATCCTGCGGTCCGCCTCCCGCAGCCCCACACCACAAATGCCCCAGGCGGACGCGCCGGAGCGGTTCATCAACGCATCCGTGTAGTACGCTTCGTGGGACCGGTGGAATCCGCCCACCCCGACGTGGACGATGCCGGCCTGGATCCTGCTTCGGTCGTACGACGGACGTCCGACCCCGTCGGCGAGGAGGTGGAGATTCTCCTGCCGAAGGGGAGGAACGCCTCCGTCCCGCGCGGCGCTCATGTTCCCGCTCGCAACGCGGCCAGGTGCTCGGGCAGTTTCGGCGTTGCCCCCTTCCGGGAACAGACGAACGCGGCCACCCGGTTCGCGAACGCGTTCACCTTGTTCAACGGCCACCCTGCGAGAAGCCCCATGCAGAGCGCCGCCGTAAAGGAATCCCCTGCGCCCACCGAGTCCACCGCAACGCTTTCCTGTCCGGGTGCATCATCGACCGCGTCGCTCCCTACCAGGACACTACCGTCCGGGCCGCGGGTGTAGGCCACGAGTGCCAGGTCGAAGCGCTCCCGAAGCTCGCGGAGCTGCGCCGCGACTTCCCCTCGCAGGCCGAAGTATCCGGCCAGGACAGGCAGCTCCTCGTCGCTCAACTTGAGTATGGACGCGATCCGCAGCGATTCCTCGACCAGCTCCTTCGAAACGAACGATTGTCGCACGTTCACGTCGAAGATCCTCAGGGCCTCTCGGGGTGTCTGCTGCACGAACGAGCGAATCGTGGCGCGCGACACCGCCGAGCGCTGCGAGAGCGATCCGAAGCACACCGCATCCAGCTTCGCCGCCAGCGCCTCAAGCCGGTCCGTGAACGGCACATGATCCCACGCCACGTTCTCGAGGATCCGATAGGAGGGCTTCCCGCGCTCGTCCAGGGTCACCTGCACCGTTCCGGTCGGATGCGCATCGCTCTCCAGCACATGATCGGTATCCACGCCGAGGCCCCGCAGCGCCTCGCGAAGGCCACGACCCGGTTCGTCCTTCCCCACGCAACTCACGGGGTAGGCCTTCGCACCGAGCTGGTGGCAGTGGAACGCGAAGTTGGCCGGGGCGCCTCCCACGCGCTTGCCCTCCGGGAACACATCCCAGAGCAACTCCCCGATCCCGGCCACGGTGAATCGGTCACCCATGAGGTTGCGCCTTGGAGCGCTTCAGGTCCCAGTAGGCGAACACGAAGTAGACGACCGTGCACCAGATCGTGATGTCGTAGAACCGCTCCCGGTTGACATAGTAGACGTAGATGTCGGGGCTGTGGAACAGGACGCGCCATGCGAGCACGGCCGGGACGATCAGACCCACCACGATCCAGACCGCCCGGATGATGCGGGTCGACCCCGTCGTGCGGCGGAAGTCCGCGTGGCGCTCCCTCTCCGCCAGCTCGGCGTGGTGCGCCTCGACCCGTTCCTGGAACTCCTGCTCCCGCTTCTCGGCTTCCGGGTAGTGACCGGCGGCGCCCTGCCTGCCCGCGAGCAGGGTGTACGCGGCGACGGAGACGGCCCACGTCGGCAGGAACAGGTACACGAAAGGGATGATGTCGATGGCGTTCAACCCGAAGCCGAACGCAAGCGAGGTCGCCCAGGTGATCAGCGCCGGCACGTTGTCCTTGCCGCCCTTGAGTCGGTGCCAGTTGCTCCGGTAGCCGAGCCGGGGAAAGACATGCTGTTCGGCGAACACGATGCCGCCGACCGGCACCAGGATGAGCCCCGCATAGGTCAGAAGCGGAAGGATGCTGCGGTAGATGAACGGGAAACAGCTTCCGACCACGACCACGGCGCCGACCATCAGCGTGACCCGCTGGCGCGACATGCGGGGCACAACCGCCTGGGCCGCCAGGCCCGCCCGATAGAGGTTCGAGTTGGCCGTCGTCCATCCGGCGATGATCACGATCACGAACCCGGTGGCACCGAGCGCGTAGTAGGCCACGTCGCCGGGGGACACGACGGCAATGCTCAGCTTCATGATCGAGGCGGTCGCCGCGCCCATGAGGGCGGCGGAGATCCAGGCGACGTAGTGGCCGAACATCATGCCGGTTGCGGCACAAAAGCCGTAGACCGGCTTCTTGGCGTAGCGCAGAAGCGCCATGTCGATGAGGCCGAAATGCGCGAACGTGTTCGCAGCCCACGCGAAGCCGATCACTTCCCACAATCCGATCCCGGGCTCCCCGGCGGAATTGGTGCCCGTGAACACCGTGGTTCCCGCCAGACCCACGAAGTCGGAAAGACTCGCAAGCGTGGTATAGCCGGTGAGCGCCTCGTTCAAAGCAGGAACAAGTACCATGCCGCCCGCGGTGAACATCACCATGAGCCAGGGGGCGCAGATCGTGGCGAACTCGCTCAGCGCGTTGAACCCGAAGTAGGCCACCGCCACCGCGATCACACTCGCCGATGCGGCGATGAGCGCAAAGTAGACGTTCGTGGGGTACGGATAGATCTGGGGAGGAATATCGAAGAGCACCCGGACCGCGGTTGCCGACACGGTGATCATCGCGGCCGAGATGGCCACGAAGATCAGTACGTTCGCGCCGTTGTAGCATCGGGAGAACAGTTCGCCCAGGTTCTGATCGAGGTAGCTGTAGAGGCTCAGGCGCGTCTTGACCGCGATCGGCGCGGTCACGAGTCCGAAACTCAGCGTGGCGAGCACGTTGCCGATCAGGAGCCCGATCAGGATGTCCTGGATCGTGGCGCCCATCGCCACGAACGCGGCGCCGATGACGAACTCGGTCGCGGCGACGTGTTCCGCGGCATAGAGTCCGAGGAAATGACCGGCGCCGTGCAGTCTGTGTCGCGGCACCGGAAGTCGTTCGTCGTCCATTTCCGCAATGGATCGTCGTGGATCCACAGGTGGGTCGGCCATGGTTCCCCTCCCGAGCTCCCCGCGCCCCTGCCTCTACTGGAGGAAGCGGGCTCGTCCGATGACCTTGCCGGTCACCCACTGGGCGTTGTC
>BQJX01000101.1 GCA_021604925.1 Gemmatimonadota bacterium | reverse complement strand
GTCCGAGCTGTTCGGCCACGTGCGCGGTGCGTTCACCGGCGCCCACGCCGACCGCCCGGGTCTGCTGCGCGCCGCGGGCGTGGGCACCGTGTTCCTCGACGAGATCGACAAGGCGCCCGGTTCGTTCCAGGGCGCACTGCTGCACGTACTCGATCGGGCGGAGGTTCGTCCGGTCGGCGGTCACGAGGCGTTTCGCGTGCAGGCGCGGATGGTCTTCGCCACGAACGTACCGCTGCCCCGCCTGCGGGCGGAGGGCGCGCTTCTCCCGGATCTCTTCTACCGGATCGCAGCGCTCGCGATCCACGTGCCGCCGCTCCGCGACCGCCGCGAGGATCTGGACCTGCTGCTGGCCCGGGCGCTCCGGGACTGGGCCGAGGATCCCGCGGGGGCGGTGGTGGTCTCGCCCGAGGCCCGTCGGTTGCTGCGGGCGCACGACTGGCCGGGGAACGTTCGCGAACTGTTCGGCGTGGTTCGCGCCGCCGCCCTGCTCCGCGCCGGCGGCCAGACGATCGAGGCCACGGACCTGCAGCGCGCCGCGGAGGCGACGTCGCTGGAAGCGCACCTGCAACGGACGGACGGCCCGGCGGACCTGTCCACCAAGCTGCGGGAACTGGAACGCGACGAGATCCTGCTGGCGCTGCGGGTGGAGGCAGGCAATCAGACGCGAGCGGCTCGCCGGCTTGGGCTGAGTCGGCGGGGTCTGAACAAGAAGATCCACCGCCACGAGCTGCTCGACGAGCTGCGGACGGAGGGGCTCGCCCGCTGAACTCGGCCGGCGCCGCGCGGCGCGACCCGCCGACCCCGGACCACTTGCGAGCCACGGCCCAACCGCCAACGGGGCGGACCCCGCGGACGGCGTGGCGCAGCGCCCACCCGCAGCGCGATGGACTCACGAGGATGTGCTAGGGTCCCTCTCACGCTCCCTGGATTCGCGGAGGCACGATGAGCGAGAGCGATCGATCCGACTTCACCAAGATCCTGCTCCAGATGAACGATGAAGGAGCGGACAAGCCCGAGATCACGCACAAGCTTCTGGAAGCGATGTATCCGGACCTGCGGATTCTTGCTCAGAACCTGATGCGGCGCGAGCGACGCGGGCACACGCTGCAGCCCACCGCCCTGGTCCATGAGGCGTACGTGAAGCTCGTGGACGACGCCCGGGTGGAGTGGCAGGACCGCGCCCAGTTCATGGGGATCGCGGCCCGAGCCATGCGCCAGCTGCTGGTGGACCACGCGCGCCGCCACTCCGCGGCCAAGCGCGGCGGCGGCCTCCAGCGGGTCACACTGGACGACTCGTTCGGCAACGACATGGCGCAGGAGTTCGAGATCATGGCGCTCCACGATGCGCTGCGGAAGTTCGCGCAGATGGATGAGCGCGCCGCCAAGGTCGTGGAACTCAAGGTCTTCGGCGGACTGAAGATCCAGGAGATCGCGCACGTCCTCGATGTCTCCAAACGGACGGTCGACGGAGACTGGGCCATGGCGCGCATGTGGCTCGGGCGCGAGCTTCGTGAACAGTAATGGACCCCAAGCGCTACACCCGGGTGAAGGAGATCCTCCTCGCGGTCCGGACGTTGCACGGCGAGGCTCGTCACCAGTACCTGGACAACGCCTGTAGCGACGATCCGGATCTTCGCCGCGAAGTGGAGTCGCTGCTTCCCCACGACACCACCGCCCCCGCCATCCTGGACGAAGGCGCCCTGGAGGAGCGGATCGAAGGCGCGCTGGCCCACGCCCCCGAAGGCATGGTCCCGCCGCCGCTCCCCGACAGCATCGGGCCGTACCGGATCCTGGGCGTCCTGGGCGAAGGCGGCATGGGCGTGGTGTACGAGGCGGAGCAGACCGAGCCCATCCGACGGAAGGTGGCGCTCAAGCTGATCCGCCGCGGGCTGGACACCGATCGGGTCGTGGCGCGCTTCGACACCGAGCGGCAGGCGCTGGCCCGGATGGATCACCCCGGCATTGCGCGGGTGTTGGACGCGGGTGCGGATTCGTCGGGGCGGCCCTTCTTCGTGATGGAGCTGGTGGACGGCGTGCCCATCACGGAATTCTGCCGGAGCGAGAACCTGGATGTGCCGGCGCGGCTGCGGCTCTTCCGGCTGGTGTGCCAGGCGGTGGAACACGCGCACCGCAAGGGGATCATCCACCGCGACCTGAAGCCCTCCAACGTGATGGTGTCCACGCGCGAGGGCTCCCCTTCGCCCAAGATCATCGACTTCGGAATCGCCAAGGCCACGAACCAGTCGTCCACGGACGAACCGGCGCTCACGCAGGAGGGCCACCTGATCGGGACGCCCGAGTACATGAGTCCCGAACAGGCCGACGGCTCGGGCAACGTGGACACCCGCACGGACGTCTACTCGCTGGGCGTTCTTCTGTTCGAGGTGCTGACCGGCGAGATGCCGTACCACTTCGACACCCATCGCTACAGCGAGATCCAGCGAGTGCTGCGGGAGACGGTTCCGCAACGGCCCAGCCAGTGCGTTCCCGACGGGCCGGGGGCCGATCGCCTGCGCAAGCAGCTCTCCGGCGACCTCGACAACATCGTGCTGATGGCGCTGCGGCGGGAAGCGGATCGCCGCTACCGGTCGGTGGAGCGCATGGAAGACGACCTGCGTCGCCATCTCGAGGGCCAGCCGGTCACCGCGCGCAAGGACACCTGGACCTATCGCACCGGCAAGTTCGTCCAGCGCAACCGCACGGGGGTGGCGGCGGGCGGAGTGATTGCGGCGCTGCTGATCGCGTTCGCGTTCACGCTGGCGCGCAAGTCCGCGGAAGTGGTCGTGGAACGCGATCGCGCGGTGGCAGCGGAGCGGGTGGCCTCCGCCGAAGCCGAGACCGCACGGCAGGTGTCCGACTTCCTGGCCAACCTCTTCGAGCTGTCGAGTCCGGGGGAGACCCACGGCAATTCGGTGACGGCGCGAGAGATCCTGGACCGCGGCGCCGAGCGCGTGGACGAGGAGTTGGCCGACCAACCGGTCGTGCGGGGGCATCTTCTCTACACCTTGGGCGGCGTGTATCACGGCCTTGGCATCTACGACAAGAGCGAGGAGATGCTTCGCAACGCGCTGGAGTTGCAGCGGGACGAGTTGGGCCCCCGGCACGCCGACGTGGGGCGGACGCTGTCGCTGCTCTGCACCGTGCTTCACGACACGGGCGAGTACGACCAGTCCGTGGAAGCCGGGCGCGAGGGCCTGGCGATCCTGCGCGAATCCCTGGGCACACAGAACCGGGACGTGGCCCTGACCATGAGCGGGCTGGCCGTGAGTCTCCAGTCCAGCGGCAACCTGGAGGAGGCGGAGCCGCTGTTCCGGGAAGCCGCGGACATCTTCCTGGAACTCGACGGCCCGGAGAGCGACGACTTTGCCTGGTGCACCATGAGCCTGGGCTACCTGCTTCACGCCAAGGGAGACGACGAATCCGCCGTCGGTCTCTACGAAACCGCCCTGGCCACCCAACGCCGTCTGTTTCCGCAGGCGCATCCCGATCTCGCGGCCACCATCAACCACCTGGGCGGCGTGCGCATGTCGCTGGGCGAACTGGACGTGGCGGAGCCCCTGTTCAGGGAATCGCTGGAGATGTACCACACCCTGTACCCGGACGGACACGCGGCGCTGGGAGTGGTGCTGCACAACCTGGGCGTGGCGCAGCAGCGCCAGGGACGCTACGAAGACGCGGAGACGTCGCTGAAGGAATCGCTCGCCGTGAACCGCCGCATCCTGGGGAACGACCATCCCTACGTGGCGTTCGGTCGGGCCAGCCTGGGGTCGCTGTTCCTGGAGGCAGGCCGCATGCAGGACGCCGAACGCGAGCTTCGCGAAGCGGTGGCGACCGCCCAACTCGCGTTCGGGGAGGATCATCCGCGCACCGGAAGCGCGTGGTTGATCCTGGGCTCCGCGCTTCGTGACATGGGTCGCCCGGGCGAGGCGCGCGAGGCCTGGAACCGCGCCCTGGCGATTCAGTCCGCCGCGCTTCCGGAAGACCACCCGGATCGGTTGGCCGTCCGCGACTCCCTGGCCACGTTGTCGGAGGCGATCGATGCCGCGCACTAGCCCGGCCCCCAGCGGGAGCCGGCCGACGGCGCGGCGCCCTTCCCTCCTGGAGCCCATCCTCGCGTTGCTGATGGCACTGCCCCTCGCAGGCGCGCTCCATGACTGCCAGCAGTCCAGCGTCCGCGGCTGCTCGGACGGGCCAGCCGGTCAGTACGAGATCGTCTTCGATTTCGAGAGCCTCACCGCCTCGTTTGAATGCGACGGGAGCCAGGCCGTGGTCGCCGAGATCACGGAGACGGTATCCGGCCTGGAGGTCACGTACCTGGGGCTCGGTCCGTTCGCCGTCACCCCGAACGGCACCGCGTTCGAGTGGACGGAGTCGTCCATGCGGGAAGGGGTGACCACCGGTGCGGACTACTCGATCTCGGTGAGCGATTGCGTGGTGCGGGGGCACGGCACCTTCTCTCGACAGTTCCCCTCCGGCGCCTGCGAGGGCGTCGTTGCGATCAGCGGCAGCAAGACCACGCCCTGAGCGGCAACGCGGGCGCCGTTCGCCGTCGTATCACAACGGGTGAACTGCCGCGGAACTCCGTGTAAGAACGTGACCGGCACTTGTATCCGTTACAAGGGCAGCCTCGGCCCCGCGCTCCGGAAGCCACGCCCCGCTTGGCCGTCCGATCCCCGCGCATCAAACTTTGCGCACCCTCCTGCGGAACAAACTGCCACCCCGAAACCGATGTTGCGAGCGCGCTCGACGCCCTCGCGTGCGGAAACCCGCGCCCAATAAGGCTCTCCGTGCTGCACACTTCGTGCACAGGCGCTTCCCGCGCCCCCGGAAAAAGTTGCTGGGTGGCGTCACGGAACCGGCCATGTGTGCACGAACCGTCCAGACATCGACAACTCCCGATTGTTGGCACTGAACCTGCGTAGGTCCGGGGGAGTCCGCAAGCAGATCCCCCCAGCGGGCCAGGCAAGGGCGGAGTCTCTCCGACCCGGATCAGAAAATCGACGGATTCGTCCGGTCTCACCTGGGGGTGGGCTCGGACCAATCCCAACAAGGGCGGTTGATAGTGAATCTCCGCAGTGTGGACGTACGTCCGATGGCCATTCTCATGGCAATGGCAGTGTGCGCGATCGTCGGCGCCGCTCGGGACGCGGGGGCCGGCGAGCTACTTCTCCCGAACGAGCTGGAATACCTGGGCGCATTCCGAATGCCCGGCGACCTGGAAACCGGATCCGAATGGCAATCCGGAGGCGGCGGCATGACCTACGTGCCGACCGGCGATGCCGGCGGCCCGAACGACGGGTTCCCCGGTTCGCTGATGGCAATCGGCAAGCACCCGGTGGTGAGCGAGTTCTCGATTCCGATGCCGAGAATCCCCGAGGACGACTACGACGGACGCGATCTGAACCGCGGCCTCACCCTGCAGCCGTTCGCGGACCCCACGGGCGGCGTGCGTGGCGACGTGGATCTGGACAAGCTGGGTGGGATCGCCTATCTCCGCGCCCAGCCGGGGCAGACCACGGACAAGCTCTACTGGACCATCTACGAGTACTACAACGCGAACGGCGACAACTTCCTGAGCCACGGGATGTCGGAGTTGGACCTCTCGAACCCGCAACCCCAGGGCGCCTGGCGGCTGGGCTCCGCGGACGACGATGACTTCCACTCCATGAAGACGGCGGACTACATCTTCGATGCTCCCGAGGACTGGGCCGATGAGAACCTCGGAGGCCGCTACCTCGTGTCCGGACGGCACCGTGAGAACGGCGCGTTCGGCGGGGCGCAGGGGCCGGCACTGTACGCCTTCGCTCCCTGGCAGGAGTCCACGCTGACGCCGGGCGCGGAGATGGATGCGGTCTGCCTGCTCCGCTACCCGACGGGCGGCGGGCACTTTCCCAACTACTGCGCCGCGGACTGGTGGTCCGGCGGGGCCTGGCTGTCGGCCGGCAACCGTTCCGCCGTCATGATCGTGGGCAGCAAGGGTGTGGGCGAGGTCTACTACGGAGAGGGCGGCGGCAATCGCTGCTCTTCGTCCAAGGGATTCCACTGTGATCCGTACGAGCCGCAGTTCCTGTTCTACAACCCGGACGAACTCGCGGCCGTGGCCCGCGGCGAACTGGAGCCGTGGCAGGTCCTCCCGTACGCGACGATCGTGCCCTCCGAGATGTGGCCGAAGTGCCGGATCCGACCGGTCGGCATTGCGTTCGACCGGGATCGCGGCCTGATCTACGTGATGCAGTACAACGGGGCCCGGATCCCGGCCGAAACGGGAACCCGCGTTCCGCTGGTCCATACCTGGCGGATTCGCTCCGAGCGCCGCCCGGGGGCCCAGATGGTGCTCGAGGATCGCGTTCCGGACTCCTCCGCTCAGGGTACGGGCGGCGAGACCGCGGATCGTGCGCTGGAGAGTGTGGCGCCCAAGGCGCTGGCCCTGGTCGATCCCAACGGCATCGCCGTCTCGCCGAACCCGTCCACGGGAATCACCGCGATCTCGCTGGCCGCCGGCGTGCAGCCCGAGACCGCGTACGCCCGGGTTTACGACCTGGCCGGCCGCGAGGTGGCGGACCTGGGTCAGCTGGACCACCAGGGAGTCCAGTGGAACGCGCAGGACCTGTCGACCGGCGTGTACTTCGTGCGGGTGGTCACGGAGACGGGCGCGGTCACCAAGAAAGTGTCACTACTCCGGTAGGCATCAGGTACGAGATGGCCTCTCGGTAAAGACATCTGGAGACCGGAGTGACCCGGCGCGAGTCCTTGTGACCCGCGCCGGTCGTCATTGGGGGGCGGCCCGCTGCTAGCGCGTGGCCGCCTCTTCCTCTTCGGTCAGCTCCTGCTTCACGTACCGATCCAACCAGGCGCTCTGTTCCCACAGCAGGTGCAGGATGGACTCGTGCGACCGGTAGCCGTGCCCTTCCTTCGGAAGCACTACCAGTCGCGCCACCGCCCCGTGCCCCTTGAGCGCCGCGTAGTAGCGTTCGCTCTGCATGGGGTACGTGCCGGGATTGGGATCGGCTTCGCCGTGGATCAGCAGGATCGGCTCGTTGACCTTGTCGGCATGCATGAACGGCGACATGGCAAAGTAGACGTCCGGCGCTTCCCACAGGGAACGCTCCTCCGCCTGGAACCCGAACGGGGTCAGGGTTCGGTTGTACGCTCCGCTGCGCGCGATTCCGGCCGCGAACAGATCCGAGTGGGCCAGCAGGTTGGCGGTCATGAACGCGCCGTAGGAGTGCCCTCCGATCGCGATGCGACCCGGCTCGGCGGCGCCCCGTCGCACCACCTCGTCCACGGCCGCCTTCGCGCTCATCACTAGCTGCTCCCGGAACGTGTCGTTGGACTCCTCGTCGTCCTCGCCCACGATCGGCATCTGGGGATCGTCCAGGACCGCGTATCCCTGCGTGAGGTAGAGCAGCGGCGACCACCAACCGACACGGTCGAAGCGGTACGGCGAGTCCTGCACCTGGCCGGCATGATCCGCGCTCTTGAACTCCTGCGGGTAGGCCCACATCACCAGGGGGAGCGGACCGTCCCGCTCGATCTCGTGGCCGGGCGGAAGGTAGAGCGTGGCGGAAAGCTGCACGCCGTCTTCCCGCTCGTACGTGATCAGTTCCTTGGTCAACCCCCGCAGCTGCGGCGACGGATGGGGAAAGTCGGTCAACGCGCGGAGGTCTCCGCTCTCCAGATCCCGGATGAAGTAGTTCGGGGGTTCATCCACCGACTCGCGCCGCGTGATGATCCGTCGCCCGTCATCGCCGTAGGGCTCCACCGGTTGCTCGTAGTAGGGCGCCTCGGAGCGGAAGTGGCGCGTGGTCTCGCGCGAGGCCAGGTCCAACGTGTCGTAGAAGGGACGGTTCCCCTCGGGCGACGCCCCCTGGGCCACCAGATGCATCCTGCCGCCCGCCAGCTGGATCACCGGACGGCCCCACTCGTTCCGGGTGGTGACCGGATCGCCGGGATCCGAGTAGCGATCCTCCCACGACCGCTCCCACAGTTTCTCGGGCGGCGCGTCTGGGGCGGCCGGTTGCG
>BQJX01000100.1 GCA_021604925.1 Gemmatimonadota bacterium | reverse complement strand
CGTGGGTTTCACGATCAGCGGATAGCCGACCTGGGCGGCGAACGAGCGCGCCTCTTCCGCGGACCGGACCCGGGTGTGGCGGGCGCACGGGAGGCCGGCCGCCTGCAGGATCTCCTTCATCCGGGCCTTGTCGCGGAAGTTGCGGGCCGTCTCGCCGTCCATGCCGGGGATCCCCAGCGCACTGCGGACCTCGCCCAGCGGTACCTGGAGTTCCTCCAGGGTCCCAAGCAGCCGGTCCGGGGGACCGATTCGCCCACTCAGCGCCCGGATCGCGGTCCGGATCGAGGCCGGCGTCAGGGCGTCCGTGGTGATCTCCACGTCCACGTCGTCCAGATCGGGCGGGATGTAGCGCGACTCCTGGGTCACGAGGCCCAGGCGCACGCCGGGCAAGCGGGCGGTGGCCCGGACAAAGCGAAGGGTGGCTTCCATGAGAAACGGAGCGACAAAGACGACGTTTGGCATCCGGGTAGTCTATCGGGATCCGGCGTCCGTGTCATCGATCGGCATCGTGACCGAAGGGGCTGCCCTCCCGCCGGGTTGGTGATAGACTGCGAGGTCATGAGTGGAAGAACCATCGCCTTTGTGGCCAGCGAGATTACGCCCTTCGCGAAGACGGGCGGACTAGCCGACGTAGCCGGCGCCCTCCCCGCGTACTTGCGGCGCGCCGGACACGACGTGCGGGCGTTTCTTCCGTTGTACTCGTCCATCGACGTGGACAGCTACGACATCGAACCGGTCCCCAGCGTGTCCGACGTGGCCGTGGACATGGGGGAGCGCACGTACCGCTTCTCCTTGTTCGAGACCCGGCTGCCCGGGACCGATACTCCGGTCTATCTGGTGCACTGTCCGCTGCTGTTCGATCGGCCGTCGCTCTACACGGGCGATGCGGACGAGCCGGTCCGGTTCGCGCTCTTCTCGCGGGCGGTCCTGGAATCGTGCCAGCGGCTCGGTTGGTCGCCCGAGATCCTGCACTGCAACGACTGGCAGACCGGCCTCCTCCCGCTGTACGTGAAGTCCCTCTACGCGTGGGACCAGCTGTTTCGCCGCACCCGCACGGTGCTGACCATCCACAACGTGGGCTACCAGGGGATGTTCCCGGCCAAGGTGCTGGAGTCCTGCTCGCTGAGGCCGGTGGAGGCGCAGCTGGACCAGGCGGGTCTCAAGGCGGGACACATCGGATTCCTCAAGACCGGCCTGGAGTACGCGGACGCGATCACCACGGTCAGTCCCACCTACGCCCGGGAGATCCGGACGCCGGAGCACGGCGCCGGTCTGCACCCGCTGCTGGAGCGGCGCAAGGACGTGCTGACCGGGATCCTGAACGGCGTGGACGTGGATGTCTGGGATCCCCGGACCGATCCGCTGCTGCCGTCGCGCTACTCGGCCAAGAGCCTGTGGCGCAAGGAGCCGAACAAGGTCCATCTGTTGCGCGAGGTCGGGCTTCCGTACGAGAAGGGGGTCCCGGTGGTCGGCATCGTGACGAGACTGGCTTACCAGAAGGGGATCGAGCTGCTGCAGGAGGCCTTGCCGCCGGTGCTCAAGTCCCGGGACTTCCGCCTGGTGGTGCTCGGGAGCGGCGAGCTCAAGTACGAGCGCTTCTTTGCGGAGTTGCAGCACGACTTTCCCCGGCGGGTCTGCTTCTACCGCGGCTACCACAATGAACTCGCCCACTGGATCGAGGCGGGCTCGGACATGTTTCTCATGCCCTCCAAGTACGAACCGTGCGGATTGAACCAGATGTACAGCCTGCTCTACGGGACCGTGCCCGTCGTGCGAAAGACGGGCGGGCTGGCCGACACCGTGCAGCTGTACGACCCCACCACGGGAGAGGGCAACGGGATCGTGTTTGACCACTTCACCGGCCAGGGAGCCCAGTGGGCGCTGGAAGCGGCGCTGGACCTCTACGAGGACCGCAAGACCTGGAAGAAACTCATGATCCACGGAATGTCGCAGGACTTCTCCTGGGAACGATCCGGTCCGGCCTACCTCAAGGTCTACGATCGGGCTCTCTCCCGAAACGAAGCGGAGGTCTGAGATGCACGTGATCTTCGTCGAACCGGCGTTCCCCGCGAACCAGATGGAGTTCGTGCGCGGCCTGCACGCCGTGGGGGCCAAGGTAACCGGCATTGGCGAACGGCCGCTGCAGGCGTTGCCCGCGGATCTGCGCAATCAGATGGTCGCGTACGAACGCGTGGGATCGGTCTGCAACGAGAGCGAGATGACCGAGGCCGTCCGGCGGATCCAGGCGAAGGCGCCGGTGGACCGCATGGAGGCGACGGTCGAAGCGCACGTGATGCCGATCGCCAAGGTGCGGGAGGCGTGCGGGATTCCGGGCACCTCCGTGGAGACCACGTGGGCGTGCCGCGACAAACCCACGATGAAGGAGATCCTGCGCAACGCCGGCGTGGCCACGGCCCAATCCACCGGTGCCGGCACGCCGGAGGAGGCGCGGGAGTTCGCGGGTCGGGTGGGGTATCCGCTGATCATCAAGCCGCGCGGCGGGGCCGGAGCTTCGGGCACGCACAAGGTGACGGACGACGCGGAACTGGAGGTCGCGATCCAGGCCAGCGGCCTGGCGCACGGCGAGTCGGTCGCCATCGAGGAGTTCGTGGAGGGGCACGAGGGCTTCTACGACACCATGACGGTCGACGGGAAGGTGACGCACGACTTCGTGACACACTACTACCCGAACGTGCTCGAGGCCATGCGCACGCGCTGGATCTCGCCGCAGTTCATCGTGACGAACCGCATCGACACGGCCAAGGACTACCAGGAAGTTCGCGAACTCGGGCGCCAGGTGATCGAGGCGCTGAAGATCGACACGGCGCCCACCCACATGGAGTGGTTCTTCGGTCCCAAGGGTCTGAAGTTCTCCGAGATCGGCTGTCGACCGCCGGGCGTGGGGGCGTGGGATCTGTACTGCGCCGCGAACGAGATGGATCTCTACGCGGAATGGGCCATGGCCATCTGCTGGGGAAGAACCTCGCGGGCGCCGTCGCGCCGCTACAGCGCCGGAATCATCACGCTGCGTCCGGACCAGGACGGAACGATCTCCACGATCGACGGGCTCGACGAGATCCAGCGCGAGTACGGCGAGTGGATCATCGATTTCCACCTGCCCAATCCGGGCACGCCGACCCAGGGCGTGGAGGCCGGCTACATGGCCAACGCATGGTTGCGAATGCGCCACCCGGACTTCGACGAACTGCGCGCCATGTTGAACCGGGTGGGCGAAACCGTGAAGGTGCACGCACGATGACGCTGACCGCGGTCGCTTCGAGTTTGAAGAGCCACGAGCCCTGTGCCTCCGGGAAGCGCAAGCTCATCCTCCTGGGTCCGCAGCGCACGTCGCCCAACCTGGCCGCCGTGATGGATGCGCAGGGCATCCGCGGCAAGATCGCCGTGGTGACGGCGGGCTGGCAGGAGCGGGAAGAGGAAGTGGAAGAGCTCCACCACCACCTGCGCGACGACACGGTCCCGCTGCGCCTGCACTTCCGGGCCCAGCGAGCGTTCGACGCGGATCCGGATCTGTCCAAGCGGCACCGCAAGCGTCAGGCCGTGCTTCGGCGACTGCAGCGTCTGTACGACGTGCGACTGGGCCACGCCATGGCGGCGGTGACCGAGCTGGAACTGCGTCCCGGCGACGACGACGTCCTCTGCGAGAGTCGGGCGGAGGCGCTTCAGGCGGTGAGCGACCTGGACCGCGAACACGTCGCGCGAGTGCAGGCCGTGCACGACGAACACGAGAGCCTCCTGGATCTGGCGAACCGGGAGGTGGTGCAGCGGGAACGCCATGAGATCGGCGAGCTGATCGGGGAGAGCGTGGCGCTGGCCATCGCCGGAGGGCACGTGGCCGTCCTGCTGAATCGACTGCGCCTCTTCGACATTCTGGGGCTGCTGCCGGAGACGCTCCCCGTCATCGGGTGGTCGGCCGGGGCCATGGTCATGACGGAGCGCGTGATTCTGTACCACGACAGCCCGCCGCAGGGCGCGGGCAACGCCGAGGTGATGGAGACCGGCCTGGGCCTGGCGCTCAACCTGGTGGCCCTTCCGCACGCGCAGCGCCGACTGCGGCTGGACGATCCGGACCGCGTGTCCCGCTTCGCCCGGCGCATGTTGCCCGCACGGTGCGTGATTCTCGACGACGGGGGCGCCGTGATTCTCGATCAGAACGGATGGACGGCGGAGACAGGAGTTCGAATGCTGACCAGCGAAGGTACGGTACGGGAGATGGCCACGTGATGGGCGTGAACGATCCGCCGAGGGGCCGTCTCGCGATTCGAGAGCTGGAACGGGGGATCGTGTCGCGGGCGACCGTGGACGCGTTCCTGGCCGCGCACGACTTCCCGATCGTGGAAGGGACCAGCGTCACGTTCGTTTGGCGCGGCGACGCTTCGGCGGTCAACCTGCGCCACTGGATCTACGGGTTGCCTTCGTCGCAGCCGCTCCGCCGGATCGCGCATTCGGATCTCTGGTGCGTGACCGTGCAGCTGCCCGAGAGTTCCCGCGTGGAGTACAAGTTCGAAATCGTTTACGGCAACCAGCGCCAGTGGATCGAGGATCCGCTGAACGATGACCGCGCGCGGGACCCGTTCGGCGCGAATTCGGTGTGCCACACGGCCGGTCACGAGGAGCCGGACTGGACCCGGGAGGATCCGGACGCCCGTCCGGGAACGATGGAGGAGATCACGGTGGACAGCGAGGCGCTGGGTGGTCCGCGCACCGTGCAGCTCTACTATCCGGCACGGTACCGTACCACGCGCCGCTACCCGCTGGTCGTGGCCCACGACGGGCCCGACTACCTGAACTACTCGGGCCTCAAGACCATCCTGGACAATCTCATTCACCGTCTCGAGATCCCCGGCATGATCGTGGCGCTGATCGACTCCGAGCGGCGACTGGTGGAGTACGCGGACTACGAGCCGCACGATCGCTTTGTCGCGGAGGAACTGGTGCCGCAGCTGGAACGCGACCTTCCGCTGGAAGGCACCCGGTCCGGGAGGTGCCTCATGGGCGCCAGCTTCGGCGCGGTGGCGTGCTTCTCGGCGGCGGTTCGGTACCCCGACCTGTTCGGTCGGCTGTTGCTCCAGTCGGGCTCGTTTGCGTTCTCGGATGTGGGCGTGAACGAGCGCGGCCCCGTGTTCGACTCCGTGGTGGACCTCGTGAACCGATATCGCGACGAACCGGTCCGGATTGCCGATCGCGTCTTCGTGAGCTGCGGCACCTACGAGTCGCTCATCTACGAGAACCGCTCCCTGGTTCCGCTGCTGCAGGCGGCCGGCATGGACATCCGCTACGTGGAAGCGCGGGACGGGCACAACTGGGAGAACTGGCGCGATCGCCTGCGGGAGGGGCTCTCGTGGCTGTATCCGGGGCCCCTCTGGATGGTGTATGAATAGAAGGTAGCCTGTCCCGCTCAAAAGGAACGCGATGTCCATCGTCACCCGCAAGATCGGCCTCTCGTTGGGGGCCGACATCTGCTGGCCCATTGCCTACGAAGAGATCCTGAAGCTCCTGGACCTGTCGATTCCGATGGACGGGGATTCGGTGACCTTCGAGGTGGAGCGGGTCACGATCGAGCCGTTCGATCTCCGCCAGGCCAATCCGTACGATGTGGTCATTGATCGGCTCACGCACTGGTACACGTCGCGCCGCGAGTGGATCAAGAAGGCCGTCCTCATGGACGGCGTCTATGTCTTCAACAACCCGTGGTCGATCCAGTCCATGGAAAAGCAGACCTCCTACTGCGCCATGATGCGTCTGGGGCTTCCGATCCCCGAGACCTGGCTCGTTCCGCCCAAGGAGTACGAGCAGACGCCGGATCTGAAGCCCACGTTGGAACGCTACGCGCGCATGTTCAATCTGGACGAGATCGGGGATCGCCTCGGCTACCCGATGTACATGAAGCCGTACGATGGCGGGGGCTGGGTGGGAGTCAGCCGCATCGACGACGCGGCGGCGCTGAAGGCGGCCTACGAGCAGAGCGGTCGGCACGTGATGCATCTGCAGCGGGCGGTGGACCCGCACGACCTGTTCGTCCGTTCGGTGGGGCTGGGACCCCAGGTGCGCACCGTGCTCTATGATCCCGGGGCGCCGCTGCACGATCGCTACACCATGGAGACGGACTTCATGGACGCGGACGACCGTGCGCTCCTGCTCGACATGGTGCTCACCATCAATTCGTTCTTCGGGTGGGACTTCAACTCGTGCGAGGCGCTGCGCGGCGAGGCCGGCGTGTGGTATCCGATCGACTTCGCCAATCCGTGCCCCGACTCGCAGGTCACGTCGTTGCACTACCACTTCCCCTGGTTGATCAAGGCCAGCCTGCGCTGGTCCCTCTTCAATGCGGCGGTGCGACGGCAGCGGGCGCTCAACCTGAACTGGGCGCCGTACTACAAGATCGCGGACACCGATCGAAGCTACCGCGAGAAACTCGCCGCGTACGCGGCAATCGCGCACGACGTCATGGAGACGGACCGCTTCGAGGAGTTCTGCCAGACGCATCTCTCGCACCTGGACGAGGTGGCGGACCAGTGGTTCGCCACGGACACGGCCAAAGAGGCGGTGCGGAAGAAGGTCACGGCGCTCTATCCCGAAGACGAGATCGAGGAGTTCACTGAGTTGTTCTGGGAACGAATCCAGCAGTATCGGAAGGACGAACCTCCCGGGGCGCCCGGGACCACGCGCGTGGCGGTGCCCCGAAGCTCCACGGTGACCACATGAAGCACGTGACGAAGTGGAAGTCGCAGCGGGTGCAGGAGGAGGTGACCCTGGTCCGCTGGGGGACATTCGGCCGCCCGGTGCTTCTGTTTCCCACGGCCGGCGGCGACGCCGAAGAGGTGGAGCGCTTCTACATGATCGACGTGGCCGGCGAGCTTCTCAAGGCGGGCCGCGTGAAGATCTACTCGTGCGACAGCGTGGCGGGTCGCGCGCTCGTCACGCAGGAGGGATCTCCCCGGCATCGCGGTTGGGTCCAGGACCAGTTCCAGGAGTACGTCTACCATGAGGTGGTTCCCGCGATCCGCGCGGATTGCCAGACCGACGACGTGGAGATCATCACGGCGGGATCGTCCATCGGGGCGTTCAACGCCCTGGCGCACGTGGTCCGCTACCCGGACGTCTTCTCGCATGCGCTCTGCATGAGTGGAACCTTCGACCTGACCAAGTTCGTGAAGGACGGGGACCCGGGTCCCGACTTCCGCGGGTCGTCGCCGGTTCACTTCATGGAGCGGCTGTCCGAGTCGCACCTGGAGCGGTTGCGCACGCGCTACGTTCTCTTCGCCTCCGGCGAGGGAGAAGCCGAGGACATCGGGGAGTCGTGGCGGGCGGCCAAGATGCTGGGCGATCGCGGCATTCCCAATCGCGTCGATTCCTGGGGGCCGGAGTGGAAGCACGACTGGCCGCTCTGGCGCAAGATGTTCCCGCAGTACCTGGACGAGTTGACGAAGTAGGCACTCTGCATCCTTTGGAGGAGGTCATCGTGAGCCGAGTCATCCTGTTGGCGGCAATCCTGGTGATGGGAGCCTCGCTCCCCGGCGGAGCCGTCCCCGCGGAGAAGCGGGAAGCCGTGCACCCTGATGCGGGAGGCGAACGAGTCGCCACCCCGCAAGCGCCGATCCTGGAGAAGGTGCCCGCGATCGAGGGTGCGGGGGGTCCGCATCGTGGTCGCCATGAGCCGAAGCACGGCGGCGCGCTGGTTCCGCTGGGCGAGGACCACGCGCATCTCGAGTTCGTGCTGGAACCGGCCACCGGATTGCTCACCATGTACGTTCTGGACGGCGAGGCCGGGAAGCCGAAGCGACTCCAGCAGGAAATGGTCTTCGCCAAGATCACCACGGACGCGGAGGAATTCGCGATGGTGCTCTTTGCCCAGGGGGACTCGGAGACGGGCGAACAGCTGGGCGACACCGCGTTCTACCAGGCCGCCCATCGCAAGCTGGAAGGCCAGGCCGGATTCGACGCCGTCCTGGAGGGAGTCACGATCGGTCGGCAGTCGTATCGTCGCGTTTCGTTCCGCTATCCGCTCGGGACGGAGACGCTACCTTAGGATCCA
>BQJX01000099.1 GCA_021604925.1 Gemmatimonadota bacterium | reverse complement strand
CGGGAGCCGTGGCCCACGTCGTACGTGCTGGTGGCCGAGGCGGAGCGGAACCGGAACGAACTCGTGCGTTCGTTGCGCTGGGTGGAACGGGCGCTGGAGCGGGACCCCGGACTCTACGCGGCGCGCGTGGCCCAGGTGGATCTGCTGCGGCGCATGAGCCGCCTCCCGGAAGCGGAGGCGGCACTGGAGATGGCACTGGCGGTCCAGCCGAAGGATGCCGGGCTCCTGCACCAGAAGGCGATCGTTCAGGATCTGGCGGGTCGGCCGGCCGATGGCCTGGCCACCCTGGAGCGGGTGCTGGCGCTGGAGCCGGCGTTTCCGGGGTTGGAGATCGACCGGGCGGTGATGCTGGCGCGCGTGGGGCGCACGGAGGAGGCCGAACGGGTCCTCCGGGAGGTCTCGCAGCGTCCTGATCGGGCCAATGCCGATCGTGCGGCGCGGGTTCTGCTGGAAGTGCAGGCGGGGCGGATCTCCGTGGTTCCGCCCCAGGCTCCGGCCGCCCGGTAGCGGGCGTTGTCACGACTTTGCCGCTGGCCAGCGGAACCGCGGCGCGCCCCGCGGGTACAATGAAGGTTGACTCCCGGGCAATCCCGGCCGATAACACTCGGACACCCTTACGGGAGCGGTTCGCCTTGATGCGTGGTCTCATGTTGATGGTAGCCCTGTGGGCCGTGACCATCGCCCCCGTGCTCTGCACGACGGGAGTGCTGGCCCACGAGTGCGCGTGCGAGGATGAGCGCGTGTGCGACCATGAGGCCGACTGCGAGGTGGACCCGTGCGATGAGCTCGTGTTTCGCCGGGGCGATGCCGACCCGGATATGAATCCTCACCTGGAGCCGGCCTCGGCCACTCTGGCACCGCTCTGGGAAGCCGCCGCGCGCGCCGTGCTGCCAATGGCGCCGTTCTCGCCGGACCGCCCCCCGTCTTCCGGCGTTCCTCACGCCAGTGACCTGCCACTCCTGAGCTGAACCCGGTCCAGCGTTCCTGCTTGGATCGCCTCCGGGAGCCTCCCGGAGCATTCATCGCGTTGCGTCCGGTGAGGGCGCGCGGTGATTCTTCGTATCAGGAGAATGGGTATGTCCCGATTGCGAGTGATCGCGGTGTCCGCATGTGCCCTCTGGGCACTCGCGGGTTGTTCCACCGCGGGTCCGCCGCCTGTCCGCCTGGATGCGCCCGCGTTGGGTCGGCACCTGGCGCCGTCGCCCGATGAGGCCGCGCCCGCGTGGACGGAGCCGAAGGGAGACGTGACCCTGAGAGGCGCGCTCACCCATGTGCTGCACAACCATCCGGGGTTGGCGTCGGACTCGTGGGAACTGCGGGCACGCGAGGCCGAAGTGTTGCAGGCGGGCGTGCGATCGAATCCGGAGCTGTCCGTGGAGGTGGAGAACGTGGCGGGCTCGGGCCCGCTGTCCGGGCTGGACGGCGCGGAGACGACGTTGGCGCTCTCGCACGTGTTCGAACTGGGCGGCAAGCGGGCCGGCCGCCGCGAGGTGGCCCTCCGCGAACGCGACCTCGCCGCGTGGGACTCCGAGATCCGCCGGGTGGATGCGCTCTCGGAGGCCGCCGCCGCGTTCGTGCAGGTGCTCGCGGCCCAGGAACGTCTGGCGGTCGCCGACACCCTGGTGGGTGTGGCCGACGACGTTCTGGCATCCGTGGCGCGCCGGGTCAAGGCAGGCGGTGTGTCGCCGGTGGAGGAGCGCCGGGCTCGCGTCTCGCTGGAGACGGCCCGCGTGGATCGTGACCAGGCCGCGCAGGAGCTTCGCGTGGCCCGGGCGCGGCTGAGTGCCGGCTGGGGTGGTGTCGCGCCGGCTTTCGCGCGCGCGGTGGGGGATCTCGAGACCGGACTCCAGGGGGAGCTTCCCTCGATCGAGAGTCTGGAATCCCGCCTCACGACGAACCCGGAGGTGGCCCGTTGGGCGGCCGAGTTGGATCGGCGCCAGGCCGTCCGCGATCTCGCGGGAGCACAGGGTCGCCCGGATCTCACGATAGGCGGCGGGGTCCGTCACTTCCAGGACACGGGGGATGCCGCGCTCCTGGTCGGCATCGGGATTCCGCTGCCACTGTTCCAGCAGACCCCGGGAGCGTCCCGGGCGGCGGAGCATCGCCTGGAGCGCGGTCGAGAGGAACGTCGCGAGGCGGAGGTCCGGGTACGGCTCGCGCTGTCGACGGCCCACGCCGAGTTGGTCGCCGCCCGGGACGAAGCCCACGCGTTGCAGGACCGGATTCGGCCCGAGGCGGATGCCATGCTGTCCGAGTCCAAGGAAGCCTACGCGCGCGGAAGGCTTCGCCTGACGGACGTCCTGGACGCGCAACGCTCCGCCTTTGAACTTCGCGGTCGCTACGTGAATGCCCTGGCGCGGGCCCACGTGGCGGTGATCGAGATCGAGCGCCTGCTCGGCGCCCCTCTCTTTGAACCTGCATTCCAGCCGGAGGATCGCTGACATGAACCGATTCGTTGCGCTCATGGCCGGACTGGCGACCGTCCTCCTGAGCAGCCCCAGCCGTGCCGAAGACGATCACGACCACAGCGCCCATGACCACAGCACCCACGACGACGCCGCAGCCCACGACGACCACGGCGATGACAGCCACGCCGACCACGAGGATTACGCGGACTACGACGATCACGCCGAAGTCGTGCCGCTGACCGCGTCGGAGCTGGCGGAGTTCGAGATCCACGTGGCGACGGCGGGCCCCGACACCATCGAAACGTATCTGATGCTGCCCGGGGAAGTCCGCGCGAATGCCGACCGGCTGGCGCACATCGTTCCCCGGTTCGCCGGAATCGTGACCGAGGTTCGGGCGCACGTGGGGGACGTGGTGGAGAAGGGGCAGGTGCTCGCCATTGTCGAGAGCGATGAGAGTCTGGCGCCCTTCGAGGTGCGCACCCTGATCCGCGGCACCGTGATCGAAAAGCACATTGCGTTGGGAGAAGCGGCCTCGCGGGACCGCGACACCTTCGTGATCGCCGACCTGTCCAGCGTGTGGGTGGACCTCGCCGTGTATCAGCGGGATCTGCGTCGAGTTCGCGTAGGCCAACCGGTGCGCGTCTTCGTGGGGCACGAACTCGTGCCGGACCGCGGCACGATCAGCTACATCACACCGATCGTGAACGAGACCACGCGCACGGCCACCGCCCGCGTGGTGCTGCCCAATCCGGAGGGTCGCTGGCGTCCGGGCATGTTCGTGCGGGGGCACCTGCTCGTGGAGAAGAGCACCGCGGAAGTGGCCGTCCCCCGAACCGCCTTGCACACGTACGAGAACCGGACCGTGGTGTTCGTGGAGACCGCGGAGGGATTCGTGCCGCGAGTGGTGCAGGTAGGGCAGGAGGGCCAGGACACCGTGGCCCTGGACAGCGGACTGACGGCGGGAGAGCGCTACGTGAGCCAGGGCGGCTTCACGATCAAGGCCGAGCTGGGTCGGGATTCCCTGGGCCACGCCGGCCACGCACATTGAGAGGGGCGACTTCATGATCGACCGAATCATCGCCCTGGGCTTCCGGAACCGACTCCTGTTCGGGGTGGTGGCCGTGCTGGTAATGCTGGCGGGCTACCGGGCGTATACACAGTTGCCGGTGGATGCGTTTCCGGACGTCTCCCCCAATCTCGTCCAGGTGTTCACGGTCACCGAAGGCCTCGCGCCGGAGGAGATCGAGAAGTTCGTGACGTATCCGGTGGAGGCGGCCATGACCGGGCTTCCGGGCGTGGAGAAGATCCGCTCGGTCTCGAACTTCGGCCTGTCCGTCGTGAACGTGTACTTCGAAGACAGCATGGACATCTACTTCGGGCGTCAGCTCGTGGGAGAGCGTCTGCAGGAAGCGCGTGATCAGATCCCGGAGGGGTTCGGGGAGCCCGAGATGGGGCCGATCGCCACCGGCATGGGGCTCGTGCTCTTCTACTACCTGGATGACACCACCGGGAACTACTCGCTGGAGGAGCTCCGCTCGATCCAGGACTGGATCGTCAAATTCCATCTGCAGACGGTCCCCGGGGTCACCGAGGTGCTCGGCATCGGCGGACACGAGAAGCAGTTCCACGTGATCGTGCATCCGGAGGAGCTGCTTCGCTATCGGGTGACGCTTCGCGAGGTGATCGACCGGATCCACGCCAACAACCTGAACGTGGGCGCGCAGTTCCTCGAGAAGAACTCCGAGGAGTTCGTGGTGCGATCCGTGGGGCTGGCCACGTCGATTGCCGATCTGAAGTCGATCGTGGTCAAGACGGACGACGGGCGTCCGGTGTACCTCCAGGATCTCGCCGATGTGGAGATCGGCGGGGCCGTCCGCCGCGGCCTGCAGACGCGCAACGGCACGGGCGAAGTGGTGTCGGGCATGGTGGTCAAGCTGTTCGGCACGAACTCGTCCACGGTGATCGCAAGCGTGGAGGAGAAGCTGGAGGAGATCAACGACATCCTGCCCGAAGGCGTCCGGATCGTTCCCTACTACGAGCAGAAGAGCCTGGTCACCGCCGCGGTGGCCACGGTAACGAAGGCGCTGATCCAGGGCGTGGTGCTGGTGGCGCTGGTGCTGCTGGCGTTCATGGGAGGGCTGCGTCCCAGCCTGGTGGTCGCGATCGCCATTCCGTTCTCGGTGCTGTTCGCGTTCCTGCTCATGGGGCGCCTGGACATGTCCGCGAACCTCATGTCGCTGGGGGGGCTTGCCATCGCGATCGGCATGATGGTGGACGGTACGATCGTGATGGTGGAGAACGTGGACCGCCACCTGCGCGAGGCGGATCCCGGGGAACCGCGCTCCGACGTGATCGCGCGCGCCTGCCACGAGGTCGGCCGTCCGATCGTCTTTGCCATCTCGATCATCGTGCTGGTGTTCCTGCCGCTGTTCACGCTGCAGGGGGTCGAGGGCAAGACGTTCCGCCCGCTGGCGTACACCGTGGCGCTGGCCATGCTGGGGTCGCTGGTGTACGCGCTGGCGTTCGCTCCCATGCTCAGCCATATCCTCATGAAGCGTCCGCGTCGGACGGCGGGTGACGCGCCTCGCGAGTCGGTCGTGGTGCGGGCCCTGCTGGTGCCGTACCGGCCGCTCGTGTCGTTCTTCGTGCGGCATCGGGCGGTGGCGATTCTGCTGTCGCTGATCCTGCTCGCCACCGGCGCGGCCGTGTTTCCCCGGCTGGGCTCGGAGTTCACTCCCAAGCTCCGCGAGGGCACGATCGTCGTTCGGCTGACCATGGCGCCGTCGATCTCACTGGTGGAGAGCAAGCGCGTCACCCAGATCGTGGAGCGGCGTCTGCTGAAGATCGACGAGATCCGCGAGGTGGTGACCCGCATCGGCCGCGGCGAGGTGGGCGCCCACGCCGATCCGATCAACAGCGCGGAGATGTACGTGATCCTGCACGAGGAGGTGGATCGTCCGCAGGAGGAGATCGAGGAGACCATCCGCCGGGAGATGGGAGACGTGCCCGGCGTGCTCACGAATCTCACCCAGCCGATCGAAATGACCGTGGATGAGTTGCTGGAGGGGGTGCGGGCGGAGCTCGCGGTGAAGCTCTTCGGCGAGGACCTGGAGGTGCTGAAGGAACAGGCGGACGCGATCGCCGCGGTGGTCCGGACCGTCCGCGGCGCGGCCGACGTGCAGGTGGATCAGGTCACGGGGACGCCCCAGCTCGTGATTCGCGTGGATCGGGAGGCGATCGCGCGCTACGGGCTCAACGTGGCCGACGTGCAGGAGGTGGTGCATGCCGCGGTGGGAGGCGAGATCGCCGGCGAGATCTTCGAGGGGGTCCGTCGCTTCCCGATCCTGGTTCGCTACGAGCCGGAGGCGCGGCAGGATGCGGCGGCGGTGCGCGAGCTGCTGATCACCACTCCCAGCGGCGGTTCCGTCCCGCTGGACGAGCTGGCGCGGGTGGAGGAGATTGTCGGGCCGCGGCAGATCACGCGGGAGGGAAACCAGCGCTTCATCACCATCCAGTGCAATGTGATCGATCGGGACATCGGTACGTTCGTGGAGGAGGCGCAGCGTCGCATCGCGGAAGAGGTGGAACTGCCGCCGGGTTACCTGGCCACCTGGGGCGGCCAGTTCCGACTGCAACAGGAGGCGAATCGTCGGCTCAAGGTGGTGGTACCGGCCACGCTCGTTCTCATCTTCCTGCTGCTGTTCAGCAGCTTCGGGTCGCTGCGGAGTTCCATCCTGATCCTGCTGAACATTCCGCTGGCGCTCGTGGGCGGCGTTGTGGCGCTGTGGGTGTCTGGCCAGAGCCTGTCCGTGCCGGCGTCCGTGGGTTTCATTGCGCTGTTCGGAATCGCGCTCGAGAACGGAATGGTCCTGGTGACGTATCTGAATCAGCTGCTCCGCGAAGGTCTCTCCGCGGAGCGCGCGGCCGTTCAGGGGGCCTGCCTGCGGCTGCGCCCGGTCCTGATGACGGCGATCACCACGGCACTGGGACTCATTCCGCTGCTGGTGGCGACCGGAGTGGGCAGCGAGGTTCAGCGGCCGTTGGCGACCGTGGTGGTGGGCGGGTTGGTCAGCTCCACGTTCCTCACGCTGCTGGTGCTGCCGGCGCTCTACCAGTGGTTCGCGGTGGAGGCGCCCCGGGAACCCGGCGGATAGCGGGAGGCGGACTGTCCACGGAGGACGCCGGGGTGGCTAGGTAGGGAAGAGCCGGCAACCCTGGAGGTCTCATGAACCCGTTCTCCGTCTTCTCGTCTGATCGCTCCCGCCGCGGCCCGTCGCCGAGTTTTGGGATGCCCTGGATGCCCTGGCTGCGGCTGGGCCTCATGGTCGGCCTGGGTGTCTCGGTCTCGACCGTACACGCCCAGAATCAAGCCCCGGTGGTGTCCAACGTGACCACCACGCTGGATCCGGGAGCCGGATGGGTGGAGATCCGCTACGACGTCGCCGACGCCGAGGGCGACAGCGTGGAGATCTGGCTGCGGATCTCCCCGGACGGCGGGACCACGTTCCAGTACCCGCGCGACTCCGTGACCGGCGATGTGGGCTTCCCGATTGCGCCCGGGACCCAAAAGCTTCTGGTGTGGGACTACGCCGCGCTGCCGCCCTCGGGCTCGTACGTGGCCATGGTCATCGCGAGCGACCGCGCAGCCATCGACATCCAGACGATTGTGGACCAGGTGGACAGCTCCCGCATCGTGGCGGATCTCACCGCGCTGGAGGGCGTGCGGCACTACGATGCGGCGCCGCTTCACATGGCCGCCACCAAGGACTACATCGAAGGGGAGTTCCTGGCGAAGGGGCTCCAGGTGACGCGCCACCCGTTCACATTTGGCGCGTGGAACGCGGAGAACGTGATCGGCCGGCATCCGGGCCTGCTGCGCGACGACCAGACCTACATCGTGGACGGGCACTTCGACACGGTGACCACCACTCCGGGGGCGGACGACAACGGGTCCGCGGTGGCCGGCGTTCTGGAAGCGATGCGCGTGCTGTCGCAGTACGCCATGCGGCGCTCGGTGTCGTTCATCGGGTTCGACCTGGAGGAGGTGGGCATCATCGGCAGCCGCGAGTACGTGCTGACCGGGCTTCCGTCCTGGCAGGTCACGCGCGGTGTCATCAACTTCGAGATGATCGGCTACACCTGCACCACTCCGGGATGTGACGTGATCACGGGAAACGGTACGGCCATCTACAACGTGGCCGACCCCAACTCGACGATGTTCCGGAACGACTTCACGTCGGCGGCGAGCCAGTATGTACCCGGGCTCACGGTGCTCCCGGCGACCGTGGACCCGAACGATCCCGCGTTTCGACGCAGCGACCACTTCCGGTTCTGGGACGTCGGCATTCCGGCGCTGTTCATCAACGACGGCGGGAACAACCGCAACCCGAACTACCACCAATCCACGGATCTGATCGGCACGCTGGATATTCCGTTCCTCACGAACGTCGTGAAGGCCGCGGTGGCCACGATCGCGGAGAATGGACTGCTGCTCCACGCCGGGAAGGCCGTGTCGGCGCCGTTCGATTTCGACGCGGTGTCGGTGGGATCCCTGGCCACGGGCCCGCGCATCCTGGAACTGCTTCCGAACCACCCCAACCCGTTCCGTCCGGCCACCACGATTCGGTACGCGCTGGGCCGGGAAGTGGA
>BQJX01000098.1 GCA_021604925.1 Gemmatimonadota bacterium | reverse complement strand
CGCAGGATCGACCATGGACACCACGCGGAGATCGCCGTTCACGTGGAGGAATCGCCCGGATCCACGGATCTCCCGCACCGGGGCGGTCCCCCCGGCATGGTTGAGCTGCTGGGAAGGCGGGTTGACCTGGAACGGGCGCACCGCCAGGTAGAGACGTACATCGCGCGCCGTGGCGGCGGGGTTCACCACCACGTACCGAACGACCACGGACGAGGCTCCCGGCTCCCCGGTCGCGAACGCGCCGATCCGCAACGTCAGATCGTCCAGCGTCCAGGTCACCCACGGCAGGGGCAGGAAGTCGGCTTCCAGCGACGCTTCAAGGGTCGCGTCCGCCCAGGTGTGCAGGACGCCGTCCACCAGGAGGAACGGCTCGATGGAGAACTCACCGAGGCCCGCTTCGATTGCACCGTCCTCCGAGAAGAGGCACTCCTTGGGATCGCCGTCCACGCCGACCACCGTCCAGTACGACTGCTCGCCCGCGATGCCGCGCGGGAACGAACCGGGCGGGAAGTCGCCGGCGATGGCCTCGAAGAAGCGTTCCCGGGACGCGGACCATTCGAGCGGTTGGATCTCCAGCTCCGCGATCGCACAGGGGCGGCCCGAGTCGCGCGAACGCACGCGCGAACGCACGCGGAGATGCCGCGCTTCGGACTCCGGCAGGAACAGCGGATCCTTTCCCCCGTTGCCATCCGTGACCGCAAGGACCGGCGTCCACGTCACGGCGTCCTCGGAGATCTCCACCACGTAGTCGGCGGCGTGCCGGTCGTCCATCCAGTGGATCGTGACGCCCCCGAACTCGCGCGGGCGGCCGAAGTCGATGGCGACCCAGGGATCCGCGTCGCCCGCACTCGGGGACCAGAACGTCGTTGGATCCCCATCCAGCGCGTTCGACGCGGATGCTCCCGACGAGGATGTCAGCCGGGGCGCCGGGTAGGGGAGGTCCGCCGGGGGCAGACTCACCAACTCGAGTTCGTCGATCCACAGGGAGCCGACTCCTCCGGACCCGGCCGTGACGGCAAACTCGATTGCCGCGGCTTCCCGAAGTTCGCCCCCGCCCAGCGGCCCCCAGGCAAACGAGAGCTGCCGCTTCTTGATGCGAAGCGTGCTCCAGTCATCGGTGGGGGAATAGTCCCGAAAGACGTGCCACCAGACATTGTCGCCGCTGGCGTCGACCAGCTTGACCTCCAGGTGGTTCGGCGGCCCGGATCCCCGCACCCGGAACCGCAGTTCGTAGTTGTCCGGAAGCCGGATGGGCAGGTCCCGCCGCGCCACGGCGTAGCCGCCTCCGGTGAACCGGAAGTCCAGGCGCAGCGACCGGCCGTGGAACCCGTCGTCCGCGCGCAGATCGAGGCCCACGCCGTCGGCCGGCAGCGCCTGCCACACCGTCACGTCCTCGAAGGCGTCCAGCACCACGTCGCCGTCGGCCTCGCACACGGGCGCGCCGGCACATCCGACTGTGAGCGCAAGCGCCGACGCGGCCCGCCGCCACCGTCGCCTGCTCAACCCTTCATGCTCCCGGACAGAATCCCGCGGACGTACGTTCGCTGGAACACCAGGAAGACCAGGATGGCGGGGATCACGGTGATCACCGAGCCCGCCATCATGAGCTCCGTATCCTGGACATGCTCCCCGACCAGCGCGGCCAGGGCCACCGGCAGCGTGTACTTCGACGAGTCGGTCAGGATGATGAGCGGCCACATGAAGTCGTTCCAGGCGGAGAGGAACGTGAATGTCCCCAACGTGACGAGGATGGGCCGAAGGATCGGCAGAACGATTGCCCAGAAGATCCGAAACTCCCCCGCCCCGTCCATGCGGGCCGCGTCCAGAAGATCCTGGGGCACGGACCTGGCGTACTGCCGGATCAGGAAGATCCCGAACACGCTCGCCAGATAGGGAATGAGGACGCCGGCGTACGTGTTGACGAGCCCCATCTGCCGCAGCAGCAGGAACAGCGGCAGCATGCCGACCTGCGCCGGTACCACCAGCGCCATCGTCATCCCGCGGAACAGGGGGTCCCTGCCGCGAAACCGGAGCTTTGCGAACGCGTACCCCGCCAGCGAATTCACGAGCAGGGAACCCGCGGTGGCGCACACCGCCACGAATGCGCTGTTGAAGAAGCTCCGGGCGAGGTCGAGCCGCTGGAACAGCGCGACGTATTGATCGATCGTGGGATGTCGGGGAAACCACCGCGGTGGGTAGGTGTTCGCCTCGCCGGAGGACATGAAGGAAGCCGCCAGCATCCAGGCCAGCGGCGCCAGGGTGACCAACGTCCCGGCGATGAGCGCCGCGTGCAGTCCCCAGAACCCGAAGCGCCTACCCATCGTTCCGGTCCGGTCGAAGGCGGAGTTGCACCGCGGTCCCGATCAACGTGAGAATCAGGAGCAGCACGGCGATGGTCGATGCGGTGCCGAGTCGCCACCACCGGAATCCTTCCTCGTACATGTGGAGCAGGAGGGTCCGTGTGCTTCCGAGCGGGCCACCCTGGGTCATCACGTACGGCTCCGCGAATACCTGGAACGACCCGATCATCGTGGTGATCCCGACGAACAGGAAGATCGGCGCGAGACTGGGAACGGTGATGTGCAGGAACTGATGCCGGCGGCCGGCTCCGTCCACCGCGGCGACCTCGTACAACTCCTTGGGAACGCTCTGGAGTCCCGCGACGAAGATGAGCATGTTGTAGCCGAAGTTCTTCCAGACGGCCAGGATCACGATGGCGGGCATGGCCCAGTGGGGATCCCCGAGCCAGTGGATCGGGTCGACTCCGACAAGGCCGAGCAGGAAGTTCAGGACGCCGTAGCGCGGGTGATACAGGTAGCGCCAGACGATCGCGACCGCCACCAGGGTGGTGACCACCGGGACGAAATAGGCAACCCGGAACACGGCCCGGGCTCGGGTGATCGGCGCATCCACCAGCAGCGCGGCGCCCAGGGACACCAGGATGGACAGCGGTCCGGCGAGGACGGCGAAGTACAGCGTGTTGCGGAGCGCCGCCCAGAACTCGTCACTCGCGAGCGTCTGCACGTAGTTGTCGATGCCCACGAAACGGGCGAGATCCGGAGAGCCGATCGCGTAGGCGTCAAAGTCCGTGAGACTGAGAGCCAGCCCGGAGAGAACGGGAACGAGGAAGAACACCCCGAGGAGGAGCAGCGCGGGGGCCAGGAACAACCAACCGGTGCGCGCTTCGCGCCGCGAGATCGAAGCCATCCTACGGATCGCTCCGGGTCCAGGCGGCGGGGTCCAGGCGCCCCCGTTCGAACAGCCAGCGGCGCTTGGCCAGGATCCGATCCGCATCCTGGTCCAGCAGATGCAGCACCGAGTCCAGCGGAGCGCCGCCCCGGACCGCCAGCTCCACGCGGTCCTGGATGCGAATGGCGATCTGTTCCCATTCCGGAATCTTCGGAGTCGGGGCCACGCGCCGCAGTTGTTCGTAGAACGCGCGGACCTGTGGATCCTGGGCGAGAACGGAATCCTGCCACGCCTCGATGCGCGCCGGCAGATCGCCCGTGAGACGATAGAAGCGGGCCTGTTGGTCCGGCTGCGAGAGGAACTCCAGCAGTCGCCACCCGGCCTCCTTGTTCGGGGACTTCCGGAACAGGACCAGGCTCGATCCCCCCGCCAGCGAGAGCCCGGACGCGTGGCTGTCCGGTCCCGGAAGCGGCGCGGTTCCCCAGGCGTCCTGCAGGTTTTCGGGAATTCGGCGCCGGAACTCCCCGAGATTCCACGGGCCGGTGATGTACATCGAGAAGTAGCCGCTGGCGAAGTCCTGGTAGAGGTTCGCGATGTCGTTGTTTCGGGCCGGCGGCGCGAGCGCGCTCGTGTACAGGTCGAGATAGAAGTCCATGGCGCGCCGAAATGCGTTCTCCGAAAAGGCTCCGCGCGTGGCGTTCTCGGACAGGATCGGCGACCCTGCCTGCAGGGCGAACGCCACCGGCGCGGACCACTCGTTCACCGGCAGCAGGATCGCGAACCGGTCCGGACCGACGACCCGCTTCACCGCCACCAGGGCTTCCCGCCACTCCTTCCACGTCGTCGGCATGGAGGTGTATCCGGCTTCGGCCAGGATGTCCGTGCGATAGAAGAGGACACGCGTATCGACGTACCACGGCACGCCGTAGAGAATCCCGTCGATCGAGTTCGTGTCCCAGATTCCCGGGAAGTAGGAGGTGGAGTCAAGGTGGTCGGAGGCCGCCAGCCGCTCTCGCAGAGGCTCCAGCGCCCGGAGCATGGCGAACTCGCCCAGCCAGGTGTTCCCGAGTTGGGCCACGTCGGGAGTGGATCCGCCCACGTGGGCCGTCAGCAGTTTTTCGTGGGCCGCCGACCAGGGGATCTGCTGAACGTCCACGCGGATGTCCGGGTTTTCCCGCTCGAAGTCGCGGACGAGCTCCTCGACCACTTCGCCTTCACGGCCCATTGCCCAGAACCGGAGCACCGTGCCCTCGTCGCGGGTCCGGCTGCAGGCCGCCAGAAGGCAAACGATCGCTGTGGCGCCCAGCATCCCCCTCAGCGCAGCCCGGTGAAACCGCGCGCGAAGGGGTTTCCGGTTCATGGCGCCACCTCGTCCAGCCACCCGCCGGCGAATCCCGCGGCCCTCAAACCGCGAACGACCGCATCGTTGCGCCGCATCAACTGCCACACCAGCCCCGTCCGGTGGTTCTCGATCATCGCGACAATCGGACCCTGGTCGATCCCGAGGTAGTCCGTATCGAACCACCCGAACTCCGGGTCCACGCGCCCGTGCTGAACGGGAATCCCCGCGCGAAACGTGGGATTCAGCGCATCGAGGAATCCGTACTCGCCGAAGATCCTCTCGCCGTACGCTTCCCGCATGGCCACCAGGGTCGGCACCACGATCTCGGGAGCAAAGGCGATGGAGGCGGCCGCGGCCGTGGGCGCAATGGTGCCGTCGTCCTGCACCAGCGTGGAAGATGCCCCCCGGGCCCAGTACGTCTCGAACCGCCGCACGCGTCCGTCGATCTCCACTTCCTTGCCGACCGGGCCGTCACAGGCGGTCAGTCCCCAGAGGTGCTCGCCGTAGCCGACCCACTCTCCCGGATTCGCAATCGCGTACTTCTGCTGCGCGAGCACCGCCCGCCGCGAGTTCTCGAAGTAGTCGATTCCGCGGGCGCGCAGGTAGTCGTCCTGAATGCCCTTCAGGTCGATCCAGACGTGTGTGTACTGATGACCGAAGAGAGGCGCGAACTGCAGGAACTCCTCTCCGTGGAACTGACCCCAGGTATAGCGTTCCGTCCACGCGCTCCAGGCGGCGGAGTCCACGGCGTGCGTGGGCGAGCCGAGGGCGAGGAGGTAGACGAGCATGGCTTCGTTGTACCCGCGCCAGTCGTAGGGCAGGTGGCCGCTCTCCGGATTCCAGCCGTGCCCGATGGTCGGCGGACGAGTGGACGCCCACTGCCAGTCCACGCGGGCGTAGAGCGAATCCGCCAGCGCGCCGATGCGTCGTTCGGCTTCGTTGTCGTGATCAAAGTACTCCCTGCAGAACAGCGCCCCCGCGATCAGCAATGCGGTATCCACGGTGGAGAGTTCCACGGTGCCGAATCGGTGACCGGTGCCTGGGTCGAGGAAGTGGTAGAAGAACCCCCGCGTTCCGATGAATCCGCTCGGGCCATCGCCCTGGGGAGCGTTCCACAGGAACTCGAGCGTGGTCAGGACGCGGTCCCGCGCGTCCTCCCGCGAGACATATCCCCGTTCCGCGCCGATGGGATAGGCGGTCAGCGCAAAGCCGGTGGCGGCCACACTGGCAAACGACTCGGTCGGCGCCCGGTCGGGCGTGAGGCCCGTGACGGGGTGGCTCAAGTCCCAGAAGTACCGGAACGTCCGTTCCTGCAGCTCGTCCATGAAACCGTTTTCATCAATGGACGAAGAAGACGCGGACGGACTGCGTGCGGGCTCGTCCTTGGGGGCGGCACATCCGACCATCGAGATGGCGGTCGCCGTGAGAACCGCCGCGCGAAGGAACCCAGCGCGCACCGGCGTTCCCGCGGAACGACCGGTTCCGCCTTTGCGTGGTCCAAGGTGGATCATCGCTTCGCTCCCGCGTTTCACTGAGCCTTCGGGCCGCTCGGAGCGTACTGTCGGACCGAACTGAACGCGAACGGAATCTCACGGACCCCGCAGAACCCTACTTGCCGCGGTGCAGCTCCCACCAGGCTCGCGCCAGCCCGTTGTCCCACGGCTTCTCCAACCCGATCCGCTTGAGACGGGCGGCGAGTTCCTGCGCCCCCTCCGGGCGGTCGGTTGGGTCCTTCGCCAGACACGCGAGCACCACTCGATCCAGCGCCTCGGGGATGACGAGCTCGGAGCGCTGGGACGGAGGGATCGGCTGGGACTTGGCATGCTCGGTCAGCATTCCCATGGAGGTCTTGGCGGCGAACACGAGCTCGCCGGTGAGCAGCCAGTAGGCAACGCAGCCCAGCGAGTAGAGGTCGGAGCGGTGATCGATCGGGCTCTTGCCCGTGATCGCCTCGGGACACAGATAGGCCGGAGTGCCGATGAGGGAGCCCTCGCGGGTGAGATCGGGATCGATCTCCTCGGGAGCGGTCTCGTGCTTGACGAGTCCGAAGTCGAGCACCTTGACGAAGTCGAAGTCGCTGCCGTAACGGCAGACAAAAAGGTTCGCCGGCTTGATGTCGCGGTGAACCAGTCCGGCCGCGTGGGCCTCGTCCAGGGAGTGACAGGCCTGCCGCAGAATGTGGACCACGCGCGGCGCGGGCAAGGGTCCGTGGGTGCGGACGAGTTCCTGCAGATCCACCCCGTCCAGCAACTCCATGACGTAGTAGAAGGACCCGTCGTCGGCCCGCCCGAAGTCGTAGATCTCCACCGTATGCGGCGAGCGCAGCAACGCCGTCGCCTGCGCTTCCTGCTCGAACCGGGCCAGCACCGCGTGGGCGTCTTCTCCCAGCTGGCCGGGCGCAATCAGCTTGATCGCGGCGGGCCGCGCGAGCATGCGATGGCTGGCGCGCCAGACCTCTCCCATGCCACCGGCGCCGATGCGCGACTCCAGCTGGTAGGCGCCCAACAGCCTGACCCGGGAGACATCCAGGCTGATCGCGTAGATCATGCGCGCGCCGAAGTACGCGAGAACGACCGCGAACGCCGGACTGATCGACACTCCCACGAGTTCGTCGACCGTGAGCGTGAACTTTCCCATGCGATGGAGGACAAACAGCGACACGGGAGAGCTGATGGCTCCCAGAATCGACGCGGCCAGGAGGCGACGCGGCGGCAAGGGCACGATCATCGGAAAGACGACGATGATCATGGACGTCCACGTGATCTCCGGTGGGCGCCCGAACAGGACGACGTCGGCATGGTGGGCCGCGAAGGAGACGATCCAGCACAGGAAGACCTCGTACACCAGTCCCACGTTCAGAGCGACCGTGTCGGCGATCCTCCGGGAACGCGCGACCAGGATGACCACCAGCGAGAGCACGACCGCGAGCAGGTGCTGAGGCTGGACCACGGAATGCACGTACTCGCGAAACATCGTGGCGTTCAGGAGGATGGCCACCAGCGACAGCGCACCGAGCACACCGGCGAGTCTCGCGACGCGGGCGCGAGCCTTGGCGAGCAGGTCGGGGGGCAACCCGTAGTGGCTCGGCGGGGCCGAGCCCGTTGCCCGGTGGAGAATCGTGCGGGGGTCGTTCAAGGGCGGCGCCTCACGGATGTGTGCCGGTGTGCCGGGGTGGTGCCTCGCTAGAGGCCCGAGTCCACGACCTCCATCTTGTCCGACCCGAAGCAGCTCACCAGGAACAGCCCGGTGTCGCCGATCCAGGCGGCGTGCGCGGGTTGCAGGCACGCGGCGTTCAGGGAGACGGCGGCGTTCGAGACCAGGGCCCCGGCCGGGCTCAGAACGGTGAGCCACGCGGAGTGATCCTGGAAACCCGTGCTCAGGACGGCCACGTTCCCGTTCGGGAGTTCGCGCAGATCCAGGCCCACCGGCCCGTCTCCCACGGAGATCGGCGAACCCACGATCGACGCGGTGGTCCCGTCAAAGCTGACCACCGTGAGTTGATCGTCGGCGAAGCTCGTGACCACGCAGAGGCCGGCCGTGCCCCGGATCCGGCGGGGGTCCGCGCCCACGGCCCCCACGGCCGCCGCCGCGTTTCCGGGAGGTCCGGGATGCA
>BQJX01000097.1 GCA_021604925.1 Gemmatimonadota bacterium | reverse complement strand
CGAACGACGCCGTCCCCGTCACCGGGAAGTTGGCCGGCATGCGGATGATCATGGTGCGCACGCCGTTCTCTTCCAGCGTCTCCCAGAACGGCTTGCCGTGGCGCAGCAGCGCGTAGCCGCCGTTCGCCAGCGGGATCTGGTACTTGCCCACCTTGAGCTCGTCGCCCAGCACGCGCGAGAGCACGGACGGTTCGTTCGTGGGCTCACTGGTGGAGAGGTACGGAATCATCGTGTCCGGGTGGCGATGCAGGAAGTCGAAGATCCCGTGGCCGCCGCTGTCCAGACCGGTGATGAAGTTGGACCACGCCACGGGACTCTGCGGCGGGATGGATGTACCGAGATCCGCCAGCGTTCCCGTCTTGGCCATGGCCGCCATGTTGGGCAGGCGCCCGGCGTCCACCATCTCGCGGATCATGTCCGGGTCCAGTCCGTCGAAGCCCAGCACGATCACCTTCTTCGCGTGCGCCTCGGCGGCGAACAGCGTGGCCGCGGCCACCGCCAGGAGCGCCAATGCGGATCGCAGCGAGCGGAGTCGGCGCGGCGTGCGCTCCGGATGCGACAACCCTCCGATCGACCTCACGAGCCGCCCCCGTTCTTCTTGCCGTTCCGGAACGAGAAGTTCTTCCACAGCGGCGTTCCCTCCATGTGCGAAGGCGCTTCCACGCCGAAGAGGTCCAGCGCCGTGGGCGCCAGGTCCACGATCGACGGCTCTTCCGTGTCGATCTTCTCGTTCGAGAAGAGCACGCCGGGCACGAGCCGCGGATCCACGCAGTGGTCGCCGCTCCACGCCTTCGTGTTGTCCTCGAAGATCGGGCGCGCCACGATCCCCGTGGCACAGTCCCACGAAACGCGGTACCCGGCGTTGTAGCCGATGATGAGGTCCGGCGCGTTGCGCACGTACGGCCCTTCGTAGAGGTCGACCTTGTCGAACGCCTCGTTCACGCCGACCTCGCCCTTCTCCTCGTCCCGGAGGCCCTTCAGGCCGGCCATGATCTCCTGCTTGAGCGCGGGCGCGTCTTCTCTGTCCACGATGCCCTGCGACTCGCGATCCTTCATGTTGAGGAACATGCCGGCCAGCCCCAGCGAGTACGCGCGCGTCTTGGACCAGTCCACGTCCTGCAGCCACTCGGAGGTGCCGTCCGTTCCCTCTTTCAGCACCAGGTAACCGTGATCCAGCAGCCAGCGGTTCAGGTTCACGCCGCGCCGGAACGACGTGAAGCCGTGGTCGGACAGGACCAGCAGCAGGTCGCCCTTCTTCAGCTTGGACATCACCTTGCCCACCAGCTTGTCGTTGTGCTGGTAGAGCTCCTGGATGGCGTTCTTGTGCTCCCCGGGGTCCCGTCCCTCCGCCGCCGGATGGCCGTCTTCCATGTAGCGCCAGAACATGTGCTGGATGCGATCCGTGCCGTCGAACACGCACACCACCGAACCGGACTTCACGGTGTCCAGCGACGAGAAGAACATCCGCTGACGTTCCTCGTCGATGTCGTAGCTCTGCTTCAGGAACGTGGCGTCCTGCGTGACGTCCTCGTTCAGCGCCCACGTGTCCTCGGCGAGCCCCAACGTGCAGTAGGGGCCGATCTTCTTGGACAGGTACGTGGAGTAGTAGCCCGGATGCGAGATGGGCATGGCCGGCTTTTCCGGATCGATGGAGATGGGCGTGACGTACAGCGAGAAGTGCTCGTCCATCTCCGTGACCTGCATGCGCACGAGCCCGGAGACCTGGACCGTGGGAGCGGCGTGGAACGAGAGCGTTGCCCAGTCCGAGAGCTCGCCCTCCTTCAGCACCGTCTCCTCCTTGTCCAGCTTCACGGAGACCGTGCGGGCGTTGCGATCCAGGCGGATCTTCATGGGGATGGACAGCGGCGGCGACCCGTCCAGGAACGAGTTCCCGGGGCCCTCCAGCTGTGTCTCGAACGAGTCCGGGCTGCCGTTCGGGCTCAGCTGCACGCGCGCGCCGCCCTCCTTGAACGCCGCGGTCGGCGGCCGGGTCGTGAACAGCAGGAACGTGCCCTGCGTTCCCAGCAGATCCGGAATGGCCATGGCACCCAGCTGCGCTCCGTAGAACTTATCCGGCGGGAACGTGATCGGCACGCGGAGCACCGTGCTCCACACGTTGGCCTCGCCCAGGATCGTCCAGAACGGCTTGGACTTGCGCAGCAGCGTGATCTCCGGCTTGCCCAGCGGCACCCGGTACTTGCCGAGCTTCATCACGTTCTCGACCTCGCCGATCCGCGTGCTCGACAGGATGGGGAGGTAGTTGTGCAGGTCGCGGTCCAGGAAGTCGAAGATGTTGTGCTTGCCCGGCTGCGTGCCCGTGGCGAACGAGGACCACGCCACCGGCGAGATGGACGGATACGTGGTCTTCAGTCGCGAATAGGTGCCCTGCTCCTTCAGCTTCTGGAAGTTGGGCAGGAGCCCCTGCTCCAGGAACCGATCCGTGAGGCCCGGGTCCTGGCCGTCCAGACCCACCACGATCAGGCGCTTCACCTTGGGCTTGCCCTTGCGGCGATGCCGGATGGCCCGGTAGGTCTGCCGGAACGGCCAGATCAGCAGCGACGCGAACGCCAGAATCGAGGTGAGCAGCACCACGCCGAGCGACGACGCCAGCGCAAAGCCGGCTCCGGGGCCCACATAGGCGTGCGCTTCGCTGGTCACGAGCAGGGTGCTGATCAAGCCCAGGGCCAGGATCAGACGTCCACCGGCCGCCGCCCGGGGCGTATAGGAAGACAAGACGGTGAGTTCCTCCGAGTGGGTCGCGAGCGACTTCGACCAGGGTTGGGTGCAGGGGCGAAGATCATATCACGCCGGGCCCGCTTCTGCAGCGGAATCGGGGGGCCCGGAGGCCGGCTCCGGGGCCTCTTGGGCAGGTGTGGCCGAACGTGGCCATCGGTGGCAGGCCGTAGCTCTTGTCGCTCGCAGACGCCCCGCGTAGCGTTCGAAGAGCAGGCTCAACCAGAGAGGGCGTCATGGACAAGAAGACGATGATCGACCATCTGAATCAGGATCTCGCGGGCGAGCTGGGGGCCATCATCCAGTACCTGACCTACGCCGCCAAGGCGACGGGGCCCTACCGCCCGCAGCTCTCGCAGTTCTTCCTGGCCGAGGTGACGGACGAGCAGATGCACGCGTCCTACCTGGCCAACAAGATCGTGGCCCTGGGCGGGGAGCCCACCACCACGCCGCGCCCCACGCCGGCCGCCAAGTCCAACCGGGAAATGCTCCAGGCGGTGCTCCAGGCCGAGACGGGCGCGCAGCGGGACTACACCCAGCGCGCACTGGAGGCCGAGAAATTCGGGGACAAGGGCCTCATGGTCCAGCTGGAGGACATGGTCCGCGACGAGTCGGGACACGCCGAAGAGACCGAGCGCATGCTGAGGGACTGGCCGGTCTAGGACTTCGGCCGCCGGGGCAGGGCCACGGCCGGGCCGGGACCAGATCCGAGGGGCTCCCACGACCGGCCGGCCGCGGCCCCTGCGGTATCGGTGGTGATGGGGCCCGGGAACCGGGTAGGATCTCCCCGAGGAGGTTCCTGCCATGAACGGTCGACCGATCCTTGCCTGCCTCGCCGTTGCGCCTCTCTGCTTTGCGGCTCCCGCCGCGGCCGATTGCCTCTGGACCTATGAAACGGAGTGGGGCGGCTTTGGCAGCGCGCCCGGTCAGTTCCAGGGCCCCCAGGGCCTCAAGTTCAACTCGGCGGGCGAACTCCACGTGTGCGACGCCGTGAACCACCGGGTTCAGGTGTTCGATGCCGCGGGCAACTTCATCCGCTCCTTCGGCACGTTCGGAACCACGGACGGTCGCTTCAAGCAGCCGCACGATCTGGACTTCGATTCCGCCGACAACATCTACGTGGCGGACCGCATCAACAATCGCATGCAGAAGTTCGACCCGGTGGGCAACTACCTCACGCAGTGGGGCGGTCCGGGCACCGCCGACGGGCAGTTCGACGAGCCGTGGGGCGTGGCCGTGAACGACCAGGGACACGTGTTCGTGGCCGAGCGAAGCGGCAACCGCATCCAGAAGTTCACCTCGGACGGAACCTGGCTGCTCACGTTCGGTGGGCTCGGCGCGGGCGACGGACAGATGGACGGGCCGCGGGGCATGGACTTCTCGTCGGACGGTACGCTGTACGTCAGCGAGATCCGCAACAACCGCGTCTCCGTGTTCGATGCGAACGGGGTGTTCCAGTTCAAGTGGGGGCGCAGCGGCGAGCTCCCGGGGCGCTTTCACAATCCCAACGCGCTGCAGATCGATGACCAGGACGTGGTCCACGTTCTCTGCTGGCACGTCAAGGCGCACAACGGGCGCTTCCAGCGCTTCACGCTCTCCGGGACTTTCCTGTGCGAGTTCGTGGGCACGCCGGGCACCGGACCGCTGCAGTTCGATCACGCCCAGGGACTCGCCATCGGGTTCGGGCCGTTCTACTACATTGCGGACACGCTGAACCACCGGGTGCAGATGATCGGTCAGGACCTGGTCACCAGCGCGGGCGCACCGTTGCCGCAGGAGAGCTGGGGCCGGCAGAAGTCCCGCTTCCGCGAGGGGAAACGCGCGCCCTAGCTGCGCGCCCGGCTCCCCGAGCGACCACAAGACGCCAATGGCACGCGTGACCGCACGGTGCGCGGAAGAGACGGTAGCGAACCGCCCGCGGAATCCTGTACACTCTTTACCCGTGCGTCCCCACCCCGCACGAACCGTCTCACCGCTGCCTTTGGAGGAAGACCCATGGCGTTCCTGGACAAGGTGTTCGGCAAAGGCCGCGGCAAGCCGATCGTGATCATCTCGGGCCTGCCGCGATCCGGGACCTCCATGGCCATGAAGATGGTCCAGGCCGCGGGAATCGAGGTCATCCAGGACGGCATCCGCACCGCGGACGACGACAATCCCAAGGGCTACTACGAGCTGGAGCAGGTCAAGGACCTGGACAAGCCCGGCAACAAGTCGTGGCTGCAGGCGTACCGCGGCAAGGCGGTCAAGGTGATCTCGTTCCTGCTGCGCGACCTTCCGTACGACAACGACTACAAGATCGTGTTCATGCACCGGAAGATCGAAGAAGTGCTGGCCTCCCAGCAGAAGATGCTGGACCGGCGCGGCGAGACGAACGAGTCGTCGGACGACCGCATGGCGGAGATCTACCAGGACCACCTCACCAAGGTGCAGAACCTGGTGAGGGCCCGCGACAACTTCGAGTGCCTGGAGATCCACTACTCCGATGTGCTCTCCGACGCGCCCACGCAGGCCCGGCGGATGGCGGAGTTCCTGGGGATGCCGGAAAAGGCGGACGCCATGGCCGCCCAGGTGGACCAGCAGCTCTACCGGAACCGCGCCCAGTCGGGGTAGGGACCGCCCGGCCGCGAATCCCCGCGCCACTCGTCCCAGCGCGCCTCCGCTGATCCCCCGCGGCCACCCTCCCGCGGAAAGCGGCCCAGGCACCCGTAGCGGGACCTCTATCCTCCTTGGAGAGTCGGACCAGCACATCTCACTCGCAAGGAGGCCCTCATGCACCGCACCCCCTGTTTCGCCTGGCCGCTGGCAGTCCTCGGCGCCGCCCTGGTCCTGACCGCCACGCCCGTCCGGGCCCAGAACTTCGTCGTGGATGCCACCCATCCCGTCGCCACCGAGAATCTCACCCGCACCTACGCGGGCGCGGCCTGGGTGGACGTGGACGACGACGGCCTGCTCGACCTGTTCGTCTCGTCCAAGGCGTTCATCATGCACAACCAGGGCGGAGGCAGCTTTGTCAAGCTGGGCGCCCGGGTCCAGGGCCAGAACGGCCTGCCCCGCGGTACCACCTGGGCGGACTACGACAACGACGGGGACATCGACGTGTTCCTGGCCGGCGCCCAGTCGTTCCTGTACCGCAACGACGGCGCGTTCACGTTCACCAAGATCACCACGGGCGACGCGGGCGACGCGGCCGCCAATTCCGGCTGGGGCGGCGTGTTCGGCGACATCGACAACGACTCGTACCCGGACATCCTGGTCGCCGCGGCCAACGGCTTCGACGGCGTGAACCACGAGAACCGGCTGCTCTACAACAACGGCGACGGTTCCTTCACCGCCATCGACAGCACGGCGGTGACCGACACGCTGGACGCGCACACGATTCCGCTGTTCTCGGACTACGACCAGGACGGCGACGTGGACATCTTCATCGGGAGCGGCCAGGTGGGCACGCTGTCGGAGGACAACCTGTTCCGCAACATGACCATCGAGAACGGACCGTGGGGATTCGAGCGGATCACCGAAGCGCCCATCGCCACGGAACTCGTGAACGGACAGAACTGGAACCTGATCGACTACGACAACGATGGCGACATGGACGCATACCTCACGAACTACGGCATGGTCAGCAACCGCCTCTACCGCAACGACGGCGGCACCTACGTGACCATGACCGAGCCGGACGTGGGCAACATCGCCAGCGTGACCGGTTCGTACCTCGGGAACAGCTGGGGCGACTTCGACAACGACGGCGACCTGGACTGCTTTGCCACCACGGACGGGCCCTCGACCGACAAGTACTGGATCAACAACGGCGACGGCACGTTCACCGAGGAGCTCGCAAGCGTGGTGGTCACCACGGGCGGGCCCCATTACAGCGCCACCATCGGCGACTACGACAACGACGGCGATCTGGACATGTACTGCAACGGCCGGATGGGAACGCAACGCATGTACCGCAACGACCTGGCCAACGGCAACCACTCCATCAACCTCAAGCTGGTGGGCGGCGGCGCCGGCAAGACGAACATCTCCGCGCTTGGGACCCGCGTGCGCGCCAAGGCCACGATCGACGGAACGCCCACCTGGCAGATCCGCGAGGTGCAGGCGCAGAACAACTTCAACGGCATGAACATGCTGAATGTGCACTTCGGGTTCGGCAGCACCACCACCATCGACTCGCTGGAGATCTCCTGGCCCAGCGGCGACGTGATGGTGATGGAGGCCGTGGCCACCGACCAGTTCCTCACGGTCTACGAGGTGGACCCGACCGGCGCCCCCGTGGTCTCGCACGGGCGCGAATCGCTGCTTCGGCAGAACTCGCCCAACCCGTTCGCGACGTCCACGCAGATTGAGTTCCAGCTGCCGCAGGCGGCGGACGTGAAGCTGGCGGTGTACGACGCCACCGGTCGCCTCGTTCGCGACCTGGCCAACGGCCGCCGCGAGGCCGGAGCGCACCAGGTGGCGTGGGACGGCCGCGACTCGCTCGGCGAGCGCGTGGCCGCCGGCGTGTACTTCTACCGGCTGAGCGGCGCGGGCACCGAAGAGACGCGGCGGGCGGTCCTGCTGAAGTAGGGGCAGCGCAGGCAGCCGTCCCCGATCGCGGCCCAGGGCCCACAGGGGAAGGGTACAGGTCGATGATCGAAAGAGGGCCCGGGGGGAAACTCCCGGGCCCTTGATCTAGTAGCCGGCGTCCACGTCCACCCGGTGGGGCGGGGCGAGCCCGTCGGCGATGGCCTGCAGCGTATCGGCCAGCGCGTGCATCCGCAGCTCCGTGGTCTCGATCACGTGCCCGCCGCGGTGCGGGCTCATCACGAGATTGCTGAGTTCGTGGAAGGGGAAGCGCGAAGGCGTGGTGACCATTTCCTCCGAGGTGCACGTGGGGTACTGGTACCACACGTCGATCCCGGCGCCGCGAATCTCCCGCCGGCGCAACGCGTCGAAGAGCGCCTCCTCCTGCACCACGCTGCCGCGCGCCACGTTCACCAGCAGCGTGTCGTTGGGCATGAGCGCAAACTCGTCCCGCCCGATCAACCCCTCGGTGTCGGGAGTGGCGGGGCAGCAGATCACGACCACGTTCGCGCGCGGCAGCAGTTCCGGCAGCGACTCCACGCCGTACACCGCTTCCGGCAGCGCCGCTTCACCCACGGTGCGCCGGACCGCCAGCACCTCCAGGCCGAGCGCCCGGCACGTGGCGGCCACCCGTCGTCCGATGGAGCCGTAGCCCACGATCAGCGCCGTCCGGCCCTCCAGCTGCACCGAGCGACGATGGTCGCCGCGATGGCGCCAGTTCGGCGCGCGCAGCTCCCGGTCAAAGCGGGGGACGTTCTTGGCCACGGCCAGCAGCAGGGCCACCGCCAGCTCCGCGGTCGCGGTCGCGTTGTGGTGGAGATTGCAGATCGTGAGGTCCCGCCGCGCCCGGCCGAGTTCCGCCACCGCCACGGGAAGCCCGGCCCACGGCACAAC
>BQJX01000096.1 GCA_021604925.1 Gemmatimonadota bacterium | reverse complement strand
GAAGTTCTGGAACGGATCGCGTCCTCTGGCGATGTACACCGTGTTCGCATCCCCGGGCTTCCACTCGACGTCGTAGATGTTGCCGCCGCTCTGCACCATCGTCCAGCTGGCGCCGTCATCGGTCGATCGCCACAGACCGTCCGTGGCGCCGGCCAGGATCACCCCGGTGGTGGGCTCCACCGCGATCTCACCGAACCCGTGGGTCTGGTTTTGGCCGTACGAGAGACTGGTCGTGTTCCAAGTGGCGCCCGCGTCGGTGGAGCGGTACATCCCCACTCCGAACACATCGGCGCCGTTCCCGGCGTTGGGAACTCCGTTGGCCTCGCCCGTCCCAAGCAGCACCACGTTCGGGTCGGACGGAAGCACTTCCACCGCACCCACCGCAATGGACGGAAGGTCATCGGTCAGCGGCGCCCACGTGTCTCCGCCGTCGGTCGACTTCCAGAGACCGCCTCCCGCCGTCCCCATGTACACCACACTCGCATCGCTTGGATGAAACGAAAGATCCGTGCAACGCCCACTGAGCGTGGCCGGTCCGATCGTGAACCAACCCGCGTCCCCCCGCGCGGGAGTCGACCGGGCGCGGTGCGCCTGCCAGGCGTCGCGGCGCAGCTGTGCCGCCGACCGGCCGGCCGGCGCTCGCCGCGTCTGCGCGAACCACTGCGACCGCATCCAGGGCTTCCATCCGCTCCCCGGCTCATTTCTCAGTTCCGGCTGCTCCAAAAACCGCCGCCCGATCGTGGAGAATCCCCCGAGCTCTTCGAGGCGGTCGGCGACGATCGCTTCGGCCGGAGCGATGGCGGAGGTACGGTCCATCGTCTGCGCCGGGACCGGCGCGGGGGTGGAGAGCAGCCACGCCAGGGGCGCCAGCCACACGAGTCGTCGGATAGAAGCGGTCGGCATGATTCATCTCCAGGGGCACTTTGGTGAACGGTGACCGTTCTATTGTCCTCCGCTTTGGAGCCCCCGACAGAGCCAAGACTGACCATTGTTGAGGATCCAAGCCCGACGTTGGGACGCGTCAGCCGCGAAGTCGGCGGCGGACCTCGCTGGGAGTGCACCCGAACTCCTGGCGGAATGCCCCGGCAAAGTGGCTGTGACTGCCGAACCCCACCTCCAGCGCCACGTCGGCCAGCGAGTCCGCGCCTTGCCGGAACCGCTCCAGCGAGTGGCGCACCCGGATCCGCTGCAGGTAGCGGGAGATCGGCACGCCGGCCTCCTGCGTGAAGAGACGGGACAGATGCCAGGGAGTGCATCCCATCCACGCCGCCAGGTCCTCCAGCCGATACGGGCGCGCGTGGTCGGCGCTCAGACGTGCCTGGAGATCGGGGATGCGATTCCGCACCCGGGGCATTCCCAGACGGCGGCGCGGGTTCTTCGCGTGCCACGCGCTCCTCAGCACCCGCTCCAGCAGATCCACCAGAGCCTCCTCCAGGCGAAGCGGGTCCACCGGTTCACCGTTCAGCAGTGTGCTGGTGATCTCGTGGTAGAGCAGGTACGCCTCGGCGGAGACCACGCCCGTGAGTCGCGAGAACGGCGACAGCGGATCCAGCCGCTCCCCGGGCAGGATCTCCTCTGCGAGGTGGGCCACGAAATCGGGGTGGATGTAGAACGCGTTGCTGGCCCGGCGCGCCACCGAAGTCCGCGTGTGGACCACGCGGTCGCAGTTGTACAGGGCCACGTTGCCCGGATCGCACACGCCCAGATCATCGCCCGCCCGATTCAGGAAGCAGCCGCTGCGCATGAGAACCAGACACGCTGCCGACGCGGCCACGCGGGCCGCACGGTTGTCGGAGTGCCGCTCCCGGCTCCAGTGATCCTCCGTGATCCAGGCGGCGACACCCGGCCAGAGCACCCGGCGATCCAGCTCCACGCGCCCCGTGTCGGGATCGCGGGCGACCAGTTCCATCTCCGAGAGAAAGGCGCGGGAATCCATCCTTCCACTGTAGCAAAGTTCCGTGCCCGCCGAACTCGCGCCAACCGCACAAGATCCTGCAAGGCCGTCGCGGAGTCGCCCCTACGACGCGGAAAGGCGCGATTCGGTACCGGCCACGGCTTCCAGGGCCGCCGCGAGCTGGTGGCGCTCGAACGGCTTGGACAGGAATGTCTCGAACCGGCCCAGGGCGTCTTCCCTCAGCTCCGGTTCCTGCGCGTAGCCGGACATGTAGATGACGCGCAGATCCTGGAACTGCACGTGCGCCCGGCTGCCGAGTTCAAAGCCTCCCATCTCCGGCATCTTCACGTCGGTGAGCAGCACGTCCACGGGGGGTTCGCACTCTTCCAGCGCCGCCAGCGCCTCGCGCCCGTTCGAGCAGAGGGTGGTTTGGTGCCCCGCCTCCCGCAGGAACGCGGCCGCCACGTCGCGCACGCCGTCCTGATCGTCGACCACCAGAACGTGAAGGCGCTCGCCGTTCCCGTTGCTCCGACTCTCCGCGGCCTTCGGCTCCTCCCGCGACGAGACCGCGGGAAACCGCAGTCGGAACGTCGTGCCCACGCCCACGCGGCTTTCCACCGCGATTGTCCCTCCCGCCTGCTCGACCAGTCCGTGGACAATGGCCAGTCCCAAACCGACACCATGCTCCGATCCGGTGAAGTACGGCTCGAAAATCCGTTCGAGGCGCTGGGCGGGGATTCCCCGGCCGGTGTCCCGAACCTCCAGGGTCACCCATTGCGCGGGCGCACCCGACGCCGTCCGTTCATCCGCGGCTCCCGGCGTGCGTCGCGTTCGGATCTCGATCCTTCCCTGGCGCGAGATGCCTTCCCGCGCATTGATCACGAGGTTCAGGACGATCTGGCTGAGGCCGCTCCGCTCCATCCGGATCGACATCCTCTCCGGACCCAGGTCCGTCCGGATCTCCACTTCCCCGATTCCCACCGGACGCAGGAGCGGCATCATGGCTTCGATCTCCGCGTTGATGTCCACCGTCTCCGTGTCGAGCACCTCGCGCCGCCCGAACGCCAGCAGGCGCCGGGTAAGCTCCGCAGCCCGATCCCCCGCTTCGCGGATCGCGCCGATCTGGCTGACTTGATCCGGGTCGGTAGTGGTGCGAGCCAGCAGCGCACTGTTCCCAAGGATGACGGTGAGCAGGTTGTTGAAGTCGTGGGCCACGCCCCCGGCCAGGCGACCGATCGCCTCCATCTTGCGGGACTCCAGGATCTGCTCGGTCAGTCGCGATGCCGCGATCTCGGTCTGGAGAGCGCGGTTCCTGCGGACCATCAACCGATGCTGCGTCAGCGCCAGTGCGATCAGCAGGGTCAGGTTGGTCAGGACCACGAACTCGCGAGCGCCGTGGCTCTGCGGGTCCAGGAAGCCCATGGCGTATCCGAACAAGTGCAGGGCCGGAAGAAAGATCGCATAGGCGATGAGCAGGGACGAGACGGATTGCGCGATCGATGTCTCCTCGGCGGAGACGCGATCCTCGGCGCGCGGCACCAGGGAAGCGGCCGCGATCATCCCGATCGGAAGGCAGTATGCGAACTGGCCGGCGACCGCCCACTCGAAACCGAGACGGTCGACTGCCCGCAGCGCCTCCAGCGCATCCGTCAGCAGCCACAGCGCCGAGGCGGCGCCGATGATCCGGTAGACCGTCCGATCGCCGCCGTGAATCCGCGGCATGGCCACGATCACGCGCACCAGCAGCAACGCATCGAGCACTCCGTAGAGAAGTGCGGAAGGCAGGAAGGTCTGATAGGCATCCGGATTGACGCGGGACGGAACGACGGAGAAGTAGAAGAAGACCGTCACGATCATGATCAGCGTGCCGAGCTGCCGGAATCGAACGGGGAGTCCCTGCGGACGCTCCCACCCCCGCGGCGTCCCGTCGATCGCCATGAGCACGAGCGCGTAGGAAAGCAGGTTCAGTACTTCGCTGGTCAGATTCAGCTGGATCGTCCCCGACCGGGCGGGCAGGAACACGAACAGGCTCTCCGCCACCAGCCAGAGGCCGAAGCCCCAGGCCAGCAGCGACCAGAACGCCGAGTGCGTCCCGTCCCGCTGCCGGGCGCGGTGCGCCAGGAATCCGACGCTCAGGGCGAGCAGCCCGATCGAACCGTATCGGGTCGCGAACGCGACCATGGGCTCGCTGGGCGCCAAGAGCATGAGGGCGTGCGTGAGGCAGACCGTCACGAGGACGACGGCCCGCCTTGAACTGATCACCTGTCGGAACGAGTCGGTGCCCAACGCTTCGGCTCCCGCGCCAAGATTCGTTCTGGAACGTCCCGGGGGAGAGTACCGATCCGAGGTACCCCAGGACAATTGAGAACGTCAGGTCACGGGACTGGGGGCGGGGGTGGCCGGAGCGCCGGTCTCCTCGACCCCGGAAACCGGCGCAAACCGGGCCAGGAGCAGGTACACCACGGGCACCAGCAGCAGGGTCAGGAACGTGGAGAAGAACATGCCACCCACCACCGCGATCCCCAGCGGCGACCGCGCCTCGCCGCCGGCCCCGATCCCCAGAGCGATGGGAAGAACCCCGAAGATCGTGGCGAACGAGGTCATCAGGATCGGCCGCAGCCGGATCAGCGACGACTCGGTCACGGCCTCGCGGGCGGACCGGCCCTGGCGACGCAGCTGGTTCGCGAACTCCACGATGAGGATCGAGTTCTTGGTGACCAGCCCGATCAGCATGATCAGCCCGATCTGTGAATAGATGTTGAGCGTCTGCTGAAAGACGAACAACGCGGCCAGCGCACCGAACACGGCAAGCGGCACGGAAAGCAGGATCGTCAGCGGGTGGATGAAGCTCTCGAACTGGGCGGCCAGGACCAGGTAGATGAACACGACGGCCAGCACGAACAGGAAGTAGAGCTTGGAGCTGCTGTCGCGGAACTCGCGACTCTGACCCGAGAGGTCCCGGCGGATCGAGGGCGAGAGGTCTTCGGCCAGGATCCGATCCAGATCGTCCAGCGCCTGCCCAAGCGCAACGCCGGGTGCGAGGTTCGCCGTGACGGTGGCCGATCGCACGCGATTGTAATGGTTCAGCTCCTTGGGACTCACCGTCTCCCGCACGTTCACCACGCTGGCCAGCTGAACGAGACCGCCGTCTCCCCGGACGTAGACCTCCTCGATGACCTGCGGCGTGGACCGCTGTTCCGGGCTGACCTGCACGATCACGTCGTACTGTTTGGACCCGCGTTTGAACTCGGAGACCACGCGTCCGCCGAGCAGGCTCTCCAGCGTGCTCCCGACGTCCGTGACGGAGACGCCGAGTTGCGCGGCCCGCTCGCGGTCGATCGTGATGTCCAGCTGCGGCTTGTTCAGCCTCAGATCGGAGTCCATGTTCACGAAGTAGCCCAGCTCGCCCGCCTTGGCCATCATCGTGCCCACGGCCACGCCGAGCTCATCGTAGGTGTCGGCCTGCAACACGTACTCCACCGGACTGGAACTGAACTGGCCGCCCAGACTCGGCGGGTTCACCATGAACGCCAGCACGCCCGGAATCGAGAACGTCTGGAAGAACAGTTCCTGGACGATCTCCTGCTGGGAACGCGTGCGTTCATCGCGGTCCTTCAACAGCAGGAACACGAAGCCGTTCGTCACGCGACCCGGGCCGTTGAATCCCAGTCCGGTCGCGGTGAACAGCCCCTGTCGCTCCGGCAGCACCATGAGCTTCTCTTCGAGCTGGCGCATGTACTTGTCCGTGTAACCGAGCGTGCTTCCTTCCGGGGCGAGCACGATGCCGAACGACACACTCCGGTCCTCGATCGGCACCAGCTCGCGGGGAAGCCGACTGAACAGGAAGACGGAGAGCGCCGTGAACACCACCGCCCCCCCGATCACGGCTGCCGGATACCTCATGGCCACGGCCAGCGAAGCGCCGTAGATCCGGCTGAGGCCGCGGAAGAAGGCGTCGAACGATCGCGTGGGCCAACCCGGATTCGCAACCACGGGGGTGCGACGCAGGATCCGACTGCACAGCATGGGGCTGAGCGAGAGCGCCACGAACGTGGAGATGACCACGGCCACCGCGAGCGAGGTGGCGAACTCGCTGAAGAGCCGGCCCACGTTTCCGGTGAGGAACGCTACCGGCACGAACACCGCCACGAGAGCCACGGTGGTCGCCACGATCGCAAAGCCGATCTCGTTGGCCCCGTCCAAGGCGGCCTGGCGGCGCGACTTGCCCATCTCCAGATGCCGAAACACGTTCTCCAGCATCACGATGGCATCGTCCACCACCAGTCCCACCGAAAGCACCAGGGCCAGCAACGTGAGGATGTTGATCGTGAAGCCCATGAAGTAGATCACCGCGAACGTTCCCACGAGCGAGATGGGAATCGCCACGGCCGGCACGATGGTGGCGCGGAAGCTCTTCAGGAACGCCAGCACCACCAGGATCACCAGCGCCGTGGCCAGGAAGATGGTGCGGGTCACCTCCTCGATCGAGTCCTCGATGAAGGCGGAGGAGTCGTACGCCACCTGCAGCTTCATTCCCTCGTCCAGCTCGGCCTGCATGCGCGGGATGAGTTCGCGAACCTCGCGCGCCACATCCACGGTGCTGGCCTTGTTCTGCTTCACGATGCCCATGCCGATGGCGGGAACGCCGTTGTAGCGGGCGATGGTCCGCTCGTCCTCCGGACCCACCTGCACCCGGGCAATGTCCCGCAGCCGAACCAGGCCGCCCGCGGATTCCGACACCACGATGGCGCCGAACTCGTCCGCCGTCTGGAGCTCGCCGCGCGTCCGGACCGCGAACTCGCGCCCGGCGCCCTCGACGCGCCCTCCCGGGATCTCCGCATTCGCGAGCTGGATGGCGCGCTCCACGTCCTGGGTCGTGAGCCCGTAGGCCGCCGTCCGCTGGGGATCCAGCCAGACGCGCATCGCGTAGCGGCGCTCCGCCCCGATGAACACGTTGCCCACGCCCGGCAGGCGTTGCAGCTTTTCCTTCAGGACCAGGTCCGCCACCTCGGACAGCTCCAACTCCGTGTGGCGATCGCTGGAAAACGCGATCCAGAAAATCGGCTGCGCGTTCGTGTCCACCTTGGCAATGACGGGATCGTCGGCCTCCGCCGGCAGGCTGCCGCGGATCCGGGACACGCGATCCCGCACGTCGTTGGCGGCTTCGTCCACGTCGCGCTTGAGTTCGAACTCGATCGTGATGACCGAGCCCTGCTCCTGGCTCGAGGACTGGATCGTCTTGACGCCTTCGATGGTGGCGAGCTGTTCCTCCAGGACGTCCGTGATCTCGGTCTCCACCACACTGGCGCTGGCGCCGCGGTAGAACGTGGTCAGCGAGACGATCGGCGGATCGATGTCCGGGTACTCGCGCACGGGCAGGCGCCCGAACGAGATGACCCCGAAGAGCACGATCGTGAGGCTCATCACGGTGGCCAGGACCGGACGTCGGATCGAGATCTCGCTGAGGATCATGGCGACGTCTCTCCGGCATCGACCTCGTTGTCATCGGTGCCGGGAGCGCCCGTCCCGGCGGCCTCCGGAGCCGCGCCGGTCGCCGCGGACGCGGCCTTGTCGCCGCCGGTGGGCACCGTCTCGTTCTGGCTGTTCACGGCAAAGACCTTGGAACCGGGAAAGAGCTTCTGGTGCCCGGCGCGGATGACCTGGTCGCCGGCCTGCAGCCCATCGAGAATCTCCACGGTGCGGGCCAGGCGAACGCCCAACCGGAGCGGCACCTGCGCCACGCTCCCGTCCTCCTGGACGGTGTAGGCAAAGAACTGGTCCCCCTGCGCAAACACGGCCTCGCTCGGAATGGTGAGTGCCGAGTCGCGCGACGAAAGCACCGCGCGAACGTTCGCCGACATGCCCGGGAGGAAGCGGCCGTCCGGGTTCTGCACCCGGGCGATCACGCGGACCGTGCGGGTGGCGGCTTCCAGGATCGGATCCACCACGTCCACGCGGCCGGTCAGCTGGTAGCCCGGATACGCGGTGGTGGACACGGTGACCTCGGCTCCGCGGGTCAGTTCCCCGGCGTACCGCTCGGGGACCGAGAACACCACCTTCAGCTCGGACACCTGGGCCAGCTGCGTGATCGGCTGGCCGGCCCGGAGGAACGCGCCGGGGCTGACTTCGCGCGGGCCCACGACCCCGGAGAAGGGAACCGTGATCCGCGTCTTGTTCAGGCGGGCGCGGGCCAGCGCCACGTCGGCCTCGGCCACGCGAAGCGCCGCGGTGGCGTCATCCAGGTCCTGAGGGGACGCCGCTCCCTGCTCCACGACCCGCACCACGCGATCGTGCGAGGCCTT
>BQJX01000095.1 GCA_021604925.1 Gemmatimonadota bacterium | reverse complement strand
GGACGACCCCCTGGACAACGCGGTGGGAGGCTTCCGGCGCAGCCAGCAGTCCGTGGGGCTGGTCCGGGACCGGGAGGGGCGCACCGAGGGCGTGGTGACCGCCGAGGACGTCCTCGAGGAGATCGTGGGGGAGCTGACTTGACGAAGCGATCCACTCGCGTCACCCTGCCCAGGGGCGCCTCCGTGTCCCGGGAATTGAGGCCGGTTTCCGACGCAACCAGCAGCTGACCACCCTCCTTTCAGAGGGCGACCGGGAGTCCCTGGAATGATCGAACGACTCGGAGCGGCGTTCGCGGCGATCGCGGAACGCTGGATGCCGAGCCCTTTCGTGCTCGCGCTGCTGCTCACCGTGACCACCGGACTCCTCGGCGTGGTCGTGATGGGGGCCAGCCCGGCTCGGGCGCTGGAAGGCTGGGGAGACGGATTCTGGGGGTTCCTGGCGTTCGGGATGCAGATGACGCTGGTCCTGGTGACGGGATACGCGCTCGCGGTCTCGGAGGGCGCCAGTCGCGGGATCCGGTTGCTGGCGGGAATCCCGGGGGGGACCCGATCCGCGGTGGCGCTCACGGCGGTGGTGTCGCTGCTGGTCTCCCTGGTCCACTGGGGACTCGGGCTGATCGTGGGGGCCCTTCTGGCCCGGGAGATCGGAAGAACTGCCGCGCGGCGCGGACTGGACGTACACTACCCGCTGGTGGTGGCGGCGGCGTACGCCGGGTTCCTCTCGTGGCACGGGGGACTCTCGGGGTCCGCCCCCTTGACGGTGGCCACCGAGGGCCATTTCCTGGAGTCTCGGATCGGAGTGATCGGCGTGGAGGCCACGCTGGGCTCTCCCCTGAATCTGGTGATGTCGGGGCTTCTGCTGCTGGGCGTGCCGTTGTTCCTGATGGCCATGGCGCCGCGGCGGGGAACGCCGGCCCCCGACCGGGTGGTTCGGGACACGGAGGACGACGGCGAGCGCGACGACACCGGTTCCCCTCCGTGGCTCGATCGGAGTCCGTGGTTGGGGCGGCTCGTGGCGCTCATGGGGCTCTGGGTGGTGGTGCGGTCGTTCGCCGGGGGCGGTTTCTCGGCGCTCGATTTCAACCGGGTGAACTTCACGTTCCTGTTCCTCGGGCTGTTGCTGTACGGATCACCGTGGGCCTATGCGCGGGCGATCCGCGAGGGAATCCAGGGCGCGGCGGGGATCGTGTTGCAGTTCCCGTTCTACGCCGGGATCCTGGGCATGATGAAGTCCACCGGTTTGCTGGAGCGGATGTCGGAGATCGGGGCGTCCACCGGCAAGGGCGCCTTCCTCGTGTCCACGTTCCTGGCGGCCGGGGCCGTGAACTTCTTCGTTCCGTCGGGCGGCGGGCAGTGGGGAGTGCAGGGACCGGTGGTGGTGGACGCGGCGCTGGAACTCGGCGTTCCCGTGGAGCGCGCCATCATGGCGCTGGCCTACGGGGACGAGTGGACGAACATGCTGCAACCGTTCTGGGCGCTGGCGCTGCTGGGCGTAACCGGCTTGGCGGCGCGCGACATTGTTGGCTACACGGGGCTCGTCATGCTGCTGACGGGGCCGCTCTATATCGGTGCGCTGCTCCTGCTGGGTCGCGCGTGAAGGAGGCAAGATGAAGTCGAAGGTGGGAGTCGCGGAGGAGTGCGTCGCCAGGATTCCCGACGGAGCCACGATCATGATGGGCGGGTTCGGCATGTGCGGAATCCCCGAGAACATGGTGCGTCTGCTGGTGGACCACGGCGCCAAGGATCTCACGATCATCAGCAACAACGCCGGCGTGGAGGACTTCGGGATCGGCCTGCTCATCAACAACGACCAGGTCAAGCGCATGATCTCCACGTACGTGGGCGAGAATCGCAATCTCGAAAAGGCCATGCTCGACGGCACGATCGAGGTGGACCTGATCCCGCAGGGCACGTTCGCGGAGCGGATCCGCGCGGCCGGGGCGGGGATTGCCGGGTTCTACACGCCCACCGGAGTGGGCACGGTCGTGGAGGAGGGCAAGGAGAAGCGCGTCTTCGACGGCCGGGAGTACCTGCTGGAGCTCCCGCTCGGCGCGGAGTTCGCGTTCATCAAGGCGTGGCGAGGCGATGAGCACGGCAACCTCGTGTTTCGCAGGACAGCACGGAATTTCCATCCCATGATGGCGGCCGCGGCGGAGACCACGTTCGTCGAAGTGGAAGAACTCGTGAAACCGGGACAGCTGGATGCGGATCTGATCCATACCCCGGGCATCTTCGTGGACGCGATTTTTCAGGGCGAGGTCTATGAAAAGCGTATCGAAAAGAGAGTCTATCGCTAGACGGGTGGCCCGCGAGTTTCGCGACGGCGACTACGTCAACCTTGGCATCGGGATCCCCACCATGGCGGCGAACTATGTCTCGGCGGATGTCGACATCACGCTGCATTCCGAGAACGGGATGATGGGGATCGGTCCGTACCCGGTAGAGGGGGAAGAGGACGCGGATCTCATCAACGCGGGCAAGGAGACGATCACGGAGGCGCCGGGGTCTTCGTACTTCGCTTCGGACCTGTCGTTCGCGATCGTGCGCGGCGGTCACCTGGACATGACCGTGCTCGGCGCCATGGAAGTGGACGAACACGGCGACATCGCCAACTGGATGATTCCGGGCGCCACCGTCAAGGGAATGGGCGGTGCCATGGATCTCGTGGCCGGCTCCAAGCGCGTGGTGGTGGCCATGATCCACACGTCCAAGGACGGCTCGCCCAAGATCCTGAAGAAGTGTCGACTGCCACTCACGGGAGTGGGGTGCGTGGACCGGATCATCACGGACATGGCGGTCATCGATGCCGAACCCACGGGGTTGCGGCTGGTAGAAGTGCACCCCGATTGCAGCGTCGAGGACGTCGTTGCCGCCACCGAGGCGGAACTGACCATCGGCGACGTCCAGCGGATGGAGTTCTAATGTTCTTCCTGACCGACGAGCACCGAATGATGCAGAAGATGGTGCGCGAATTTGCTGAAAAGGAGATCGCGCCCAAGGCGGCCGAGATCGATCGCACGTGCGAGTTCCCCGCGGACACGTTCCGCAAGCTGGGGCAGCAGGGACTCCTGGGCATTCCCTATCCGGAGGAAGAGGGCGGAGCCGGCTTCGACTACCTCTCCTACGCGATCGCCATAGAAGAGGTGGCGCGCGTGTGCGGTTCCACCGCGCTCAGCATGGCCGCGCATACCACGCTGGGTTGCGGTCCGCTCCACCACTTCGGCACTCCCGAGCAGAAGGAGAAGTTCCTGGGGCGTCTCACATCCGGGGAGATCCTGGGTGCGTACGGGCTGACCGAACCGAACTCGGGGTCCGATTCCGGCGGCATGCAGACGCGGGCCGTGAAGGACGGCGACCACTGGGTGCTCAACGGCCAGAAGGCGTGGATGACGAACGGTGGCGTGGCCGGGATGTACACGGTGACCGCGCTGACCGAGCCCGAGAAGAAGACGCAGGGGATCACCGCGTTCCTGATCGAGGCGGGCCAGAAGGGCGCGGAGGTCGGTGCGGAATACGACAAGCTCGGATGCCGCGGCTCGAACACCGTGGAGTTCTTCCTCACGGATTGCCGCGTGCACAAGTCCATGGTGCTGGGCGAAGTGAACCGCGGCTTCCACCAGTTCATGGAGATCCTGAACATGGGGCGCATCTCCATCGGGGCCATGGCGCTGGGGTTGGCGCAGGCCGCGCTGGACTCCGCGGCCAAGTACTCCCTGGAGCGTGAGCAGTTCGGCCAGCCGATCGGTCACTTCCAGGCCATCCAGTTCATGCTGGCCGACATGGCCACCGAGATCGAAGCCGCGCGACTGCTGGTGTACCAGGCCGGACGCCTCAAGGATCTGGGGCAGCCGTTCGCAATTCAGGCGTCCAAGGGCAAACTGTTCGCTTCGGAAGTGGCCCACCGGGCGTGTCACAAGGCGATTCAGATCCACGGTGGCTACGGCTACTCCAAGGAATTCCCGGTCGAGAGATACATGCGCGACGCCAAGCTCACCGAGATCGGTGAGGGGACGTCGGAAGTGCAGCGCATGATCATCGGACGGGATCTGCTCAAGACCACCGCGAAGGGCATGCAGTAGCCCACGGAAGGAGTTCGGAAATGTCGAAGGACCGTGAAGCCGTCATCGTATCGGCGGCTCGTACCGCGATCGGCAAGTTCGGCGGCACGCTCGCCGGAACGCCGGCGCCGCGGCTGGGAGCCGTGGCGATTCGCGCGGCCGTGGAGCGGAGCGGCGTGGCCGCCGATCGCGTGGACGACGTGATCATGGGCTGCGTGCTGTCGGCCGGCGTGGGACAGGCTCCCGCGCGCCAGGCCGCGATCCACGGCGGGATCCCGGCTTCGGTCGGCGCCATGACGATCAACAAGGTGTGCGGCTCGGGACTGAAGGCCGTGTCGCTGGCCGCCCAGGCGATCCGGGCGGGCGACGCTTCGTGCGTGATCGCCGGCGGGATGGAGAACATGAGCGCGTCGCCGTACCTGGCGCCCGGCGCCCGCACCGGCTACCGCCTCGGCGACGGGAAGCTGTTGGACTCCATGGTGCACGACGGGCTGTGGGATTCGTTCAACGACATCCACATGGGGATCACCGGCGAGTACGTGGCCGAGAAGTACGGGATCACGCGCGAAGAGCAGGACGCCTACGCGGTGAAGAGCCACCAGAAGGCGGCTGCCGCGCAGAAGGCGGGCAAGTTCGACGCCGAGATCGTTCCGGTGGAGGTTCCGCAGCGCAAGGGGGACCCGATCCGGTTCGCGCACGACGAAGCGGTGCGGCCGGACACGTCGCTGGAGGCGCTGGCCAAGCTGCGTCCCGCCTTCCAGAAGGACGGCACCGTGACCGCGGGCAACGCCCCCGGCTGCAACGACGCGGGCTCCGCGGTCATGGTCATGTCGCAGGCGGCGGCGGAGGCCGAGGGAGCCCAGCCGCTGGCGCGCATCGTGGACTACTCCGTGGGCGGCATGGAGCCCAAGTGGGTCATGATGGCGCCGGTGGATGCGGTCCGTCGCCTTCTCGACAAGACCGGCATGAAGATCGACGACTTCGATCTGATCGAACTGAACGAGGCGTTCTCCGTGCAGGCGATGGGAGTGGTGCGCGAGCTGGGCGCCGACCTGGCCAAGGTGAACGTCAACGGAGGGGCGGTGGCGCTCGGGCATCCGATCGGCGCCTCGGGGAACCGGGTTCTGGTCACACTGCTGCACGCCATGAAGGACCGGGGCGCCAAGAAGGGTCTGGCGGCGCTGTGCCTCGGCGGCGGAAACGCCGTGGCCATGGCCGTGGAGATGTGAGGAAACGGTGGTGGCACCTGCCGCTGATCGGCGCCGCCGTACTGGCGGCAGAAGGGGCGCTGTGCGCCGCGCTGGCCGGCCCGGGAAGTCGCCTTCGAATCTGGGTGGACCTGCTCACGATCCAGGGGATCGTGCTGGCCATCCTGGGATCGTTCCTGCTGGTCGATCGTCCGTTCCTGGCCGCGCAGAAGCTCGGCAAGTGGGGCGGCCCGGGCCGATCCTCGCGGGCCGGGCGGCTTCGGTGGGGACTCACGATGATTGCGGTCGGAGCCGCACTGTTCGGCGCCGCACACTGGATCTGGTCCGCGGCGTTCCGCGGATAGGGGAGAAGCGATGAGTTTGCAGAGAACCGCCGTGATCGGCGCCGGCACCATGGGCAACGGGATCGCGCAGGTCATGGCCACGTCGGGATGCGCCGTCACGTTGATCGACGTGGACGAAGCCGCCCTGGCGCGGGGCCGCGGCACCATCGAGAAGAGCCTGGCCAAGCTCGTGTCCAAGGAAAAGATCACGGCTGCGGATCGCGACGCCGCGCTGGGCCGCATTGCCACGGCCACGAACATGAAGGACGCCGCGGGCGCGTCGCTGGTGGTGGAAGCCATCGTGGAGAACCTGGACGCCAAGCGCAGCGTGTTCCAGGGTCTGGCCCAGGTGGTGGACGCGTCGGCCATCCTGGCCAGCAACACGAGCTCGATCTCGATCACGGAGCTGGCGGCTGCCGTGCCGAACCCCGAGCGGGTCATCGGCATGCACTTCATGAATCCGGTGCCGCTGATGAAGCTCGTGGAGATCGTGCGTGGCCTGCAGACCTCGGACGAGACGACGGCCGCCGTGGACGCCCTGTCCAAGGAGCTGGGCAAGGTCCCGGTGACCGTGAACGACTACCCCGGCTTCATCTCCAATCGCGTCCTCATGCCCATGATCAACGAGGCGATCTACTGCCTCATGGAAGGCGTGGCGGACGAGGAGGCCATCGACACGATCATGAAGCTGGGCATGGCCCATCCCATGGGTCCGCTGGCGCTCGCGGATCTCATCGGACTGGATGTCTGCCTCCACATCATGCAGGTCCTGCAGGACGGGCTCGGCGATTCGAAGTACCGCGCCTGCCCGCTGCTGCGCAACATGGTCGCGGCCGGCAAGCTGGGTCGCAAGAGCGGCCAGGGCTTCTACCAGTACGACGCCTAGGGCGTGTTCACGCGTCGCCGCCCACGCAACGCGATCCCGATTCCGGAAGGAGCATCCATGATTCGCGCCCGTCTCTTCTGTCTGGTCCCGCTGTTGCTGATCTCGCTGTCGGCCTGCGCCACGTTCAACGCCTCGGACCTGTCCAGGATCCTGGATGCGGGCGGCCCGCTCGACGAGGGCACGATCGTGAACGGTCTGAAGCAGGCGCTGGAAGTGGGCAGCGAACGGGCGGTGGGAACCACGTCGGCGCCCGGCGGCTTCCTGAACAACGCGCGGATCCGGATCCCGCTCCCCGGAGAACTGGAAGGCGTGGCGCGCACGTTGCGCGTGGCCGGAATGGGATCCTACGTGGAGGAGTTCGAGGTGGCCATGAACCACGCGGCGGAGAAGGCCACGGGAGAAGCCGTGTCGGTGTTCTGGGGCGCGATCCGGCAGATGACGTTCTCCGATGCGCGGGAGATCCTGGGCGGCGCGGATGACGCGGCCACGTCGTTCTTCCGGGCGCGCACGGAGGAGGAGCTGAACGAGCGGTTCGCTCCCATCGTGAACGCGAAGATGGCCGAGTTGGGCTACCTGGACACGTACGATCGCCTGATCGACGGGTACGCCGCGCTGCCGCTGACCTCGCGGCCGGAGTTCGATCCCAGGAGCTATGTGACCGGGCGCGCCCTGGACGGCCTGTTCGTGATCCTGGCCGACGAGGAGAAGCGGATCCGCGACGACCCGGCGGCCCGGACGACCGACCTGCTCCGGCGGGTGTTCTCCTCCGCCGGCTAGCCGCCGGTCAGCGGTAGCGCGCCTTGGCGGCTCCCCAGCGTTCGGGACGCGGTTCGTTCGGCGTTGCGCCCGGCTACTTCGTGAACCGGACTCCCGAGATGGCCACGATCTCGCCAGCAAACTCCAGCTTCCCGAGGAGCGTTCGCACCCGCTCGGACCAGTTCGGAACGTCCCAGCCCGCGCCGGGGATCTCACGGACCGGACCCGGGGGATCCGTGACGAGTTCGACCCAGCGTGGCCGCTCCGTGCCCTTCAGGTCCCAGGCGGACAGCCGGAACTCGGGACCGTCCTTCTCCACCACGAGCACTCCCACTCCCTCGAACCCCGCGCCGGGGATCTCCTGGAGCGCCACCCGCCCGCGCGTGCCGTCCGCGAGCTCGGTGAGGATCGCTTCCACCAGCGGATGTCCGGTGGCGAAGAAGTCCAGGCCTTCCTTTTCCACGGCCTCCGCACGGTCAAACGTGCCCAGGTAGCGACTGCCCGGGGGAACTCCAAAGAGCGACTCAATGGTCGCGTGACTGCCGAACTCCAGGTACCAGCGCGCGACACCATCCTTGGGTTCCATCTCGAAGCGGAACTGGCGGCACGCCTCCAGGACGACCGAGGCGGTTCGCTGCTCCAGATCCTGCGGCACGCGCGACAGGATCCCGTCCGCCATCTCCGGACGATACCGACCGCGATGCAGGTTGTGGTACACGGCCTGCGTCACCCGGGCCCGGGCTTCGTGCGTCTCCTGCACGATCGCGTTCACGTTGAGGTTGCCGCCGGATCCGTCCAACGCGTTGTGGATCTTCTCGACCACGTGCCCCAGTGCCCGGTCCAGTCCGCCCAGCGGCTCTTCGAAGATCCCCAGCGCACCGTACAGATCCGCGATCTCCGCGCCGAACCCTGCGGCCGGTCGGAAGTACACGATCTCCACGGGATCCTTGCGGTTGATCCGGTCCAGGCGACCGATCCGCTGCTCCACCACATTGGGATCCCACGGCAGATCAAAGAGGACCAGACGGCGCGCGAACTGGAAGTTGCGGCCTTCGCCCCCGGACTC
>BQJX01000094.1 GCA_021604925.1 Gemmatimonadota bacterium | reverse complement strand
CCTCAAGTTCATCCGCCCGGAAGCGCTGGGGGCGGAGGACACGAACACCACCACGGACGCCATTGCCCGCTTCGAGCGGGAGGCGCGCACCACCGCGCTGCTCTCGTCGCCGCACACGATCGAGCTGTACGACTTCGGGCTCAGCGAGGGGGGCGAGCTCTCCTACGTGATGGAGTTCCTGGACGGGGAGGATCTCGATACGCTTCTGGAGAAGCACGGCCCCCTGCCGCCGGCGCGCGTCGTGCATCTGCTCCGGCAAGTGTGCATCTCGCTGGCGGAGGCGCACCTGGAGCAGTTCGTGCATCGGGATCTGAAGCCGGCCAACATCTACGTGTGTCGGCAGGGGATCGAGTACGACTTCGTGAAGGTGCTGGACTTCGGGATGGTTGCGGACCGTCGCCAGGACGACGGGGTCGAGATCGTGGGCACGCCGGCCTACGTGGCGCCCGAGATCGTGTCCGGGCGCGCCTTTGACCATCGCGCCGACATCTACTCGCTGGGATGCGTGGCCTTCAAGCTGCTCACGGGGCGCACGGTGTTCCTGGCGGACGATCCGCGACGGATGATGGCGTGTCACGTGCACGATCGCCCGGATGCCCCGTCGCATCACGCGAAGCAGGAGATCCCGCGCGCGCTGGACATCCTGGTGCTGGACTGCCTGCACAAGGACCCCGCGGCGCGTGTCTCGTCCGCGGTGGAACTGTCGCGGCGGCTGGCGGCGTGCGAGATCACGCCGCGCTGGACGGCGGGCCAGGCCATGCACTGGTGGAGGGAGCACGGCGCGGGCGGCGGCGGAACGGGCGACGCGCCGAGCCGGGGGCTGGAAGCGACCGTCCGCGAACTCGCCGCTCCCGGTCGCCCCGAATCCAGCTCGGCCATCCATCGGCTTCGGCCGACCGAGGTCACATCCCGTACTTCTCGATGATCCCCTTCTTGTCCAACCCGATCACGCCGTACTTCTCGCCGACCTTGGCGAACGCCGCCACGCACCGGTCCACGTGTTCCGGCTCGTGCGCCGCCGACAGCTGCACGCGGATGCGCGCCGCGCCCGCCGGTACCACCGGGAACGAGAACCCGATCACGTAGATCCCCTCGGCGTACATGTCGCGCGCCATGTCGTTCGCGAGCTTGGCGTTGTACGTCATCACCGGCACGATGGGCGTGACGCCTTCGCGCACGTTCAGCCCGGCGGCCGTGATTCCCTGGCGGAATCGCAGCGTGTTGGCTTCCAGCTTGTCGCGCCGCTCGGTCGTGGACATGACCAGGTCCAGCACCTTGAGCGAAGCTGCCGTGATCACCGGCGACAGCGAATTGCTGAACAGGTAGGGCCGTGCCTTCTGTCGGCACAGTTCCACCAGTTCCGCCCGTCCGGAAACACACCCGCCGGACGCGCCGCCCAGCGCCTTGCCCAGCGTGGTGGTAATGAGATCGATCTTGCCGATCGCGTCGAAGTGCTCGTGCGTGCCGCGCCCGGTGCGGCCGATGAATCCGGACGCGTGCGAGTCGTCCAGCAGGATCATGGCGTCGAACTCCTCGCCCAGCGCCACGATCTCATCCAGCGGCGCCAGGTCGCCGTCCATGGAGAACACGCCGTCGGTCACGATCATGCGCGTGCGCTTGTCCGCGTGGAGTTCCAGCTTCTTGCGGAGATGCTTCATGTCCATGTGCTTGAAGGTATCGTACTGCGCCGGGCACAACCGGATTCCGTCCACGAGCGAGGCGTGGATCAGCCGATCGGCAATGATCACATCCTCGGCGCCCAGCACGGCTTCGAACACACCGGCGTTCGCATCCAGGCAGGATGGGAACAGCAACGTGGCCTCCGTGCCCAGGAACTCCGTCAGCCGATCCTGCAGTTCGCGATGGATATCCTGCGTGCCGCAGATGAAGCGAACGGAACTCATGCCGTACCCGCGCGCGTCCAGCCCGGCGTGGGCGGCGGCCACCACCTCCGGATGATTGGAGAGACCGAGGTAGTTGTTCGCGCAGAAGTTCAGCGCGCGCGCGGTGGCCGCCCCCTCCGGATACTCCACCTCGATCTCCGCCCCCTGCGGGGACCGGATGAAGCGCTTCTCCTTGAAGAGTCCCTTGTCCTGGATTTCCTGGAGAGTTCCTGCGAACAGCGAACGGGTAGCGTCTGAGAATGCCATGCGTGGTCTCCTGGGGACGTCAGGCGTTGGCCTGGTGCGCGCGGACCAGATGGACGATGGAGTCGACCGTGTCGAACGCCTCCGGAGTCGCCTCCGAGTCCGGCAGGGTGATTCCGTAGGTGCGCTCCAGGAACGCTTTCAGCGAGACCATGGAAAAGCTGTCCACGATCCCCGACGAGATGAGCGGGGTGCTCGAGACCACTTCCATGTCGTCGTCTTCGTCCACGTACTCATCGATGACGTACTCCAGGACGGTGGCGGTCATTTCATCCATTGGGCTCTCTCCGGGGCCGGATCCGGGGATCGGGCGAAGGCATGGGAATCTCGTAGGAATTGCGGTCCGTCAGGGTAGGCGATTCGCCCGATCCGGACCAGAGTGTCTCTGCTCCGCACTCAAGGGCGGCTGGGGGCGGCCCGCTCGCCGGGCATCCGGCCCGGAAACCCTCCAGAAGGCCGTGCAGGGCCCCTGGAGGCTTCTCCCGGCGGGAAACCCCTTGTCTCCTGGGGCATTCCGTGGAAAAGTGGTCCGTTCCGTCCCCGCGGACATGAGACGAAACGTCCACCCAGCCCAGGAGGGCACCCTAGAATGCCCGCCCGTTCCAGCGCTTCGGTCAGCACCCGCGTCCTCCGTCTGATGCTCGTCGTCCTGGTGGCGGCGTTGGTCACCGCACCGGCGTTCGCGCAGATCACCGCGATCCAGCCGGTAGAGCCCGTCACCCTGGAGGACGAAGAGGAGTACCCGTGGCTTCTCCTCGGGATCACCGGCTTTGCGGGCGCCGCCGGCGTGGACATGAAGGACCTGAACAACGCCCTCCGCGCCGTGAACACCGAGATCGCCCGGCAGGGAAGTTCGGGGATCAAGTACGACACGATCGGCAGCACGCAGTCCCTGGGGGGCGGCATCCGGGCCGTGCTCCTCGATCGCTACGTCCTGCAGGCGGAGTACGAGCGATTGAGCCGCAACTCGAAGGTGGGCGGGGTCACGTCCAACTCCGAGGTCCTCGTGCCGGCGGATGTGTACACGGTCACGCTGGGCTACGATCTGCTGGCCAAGCACACGCTCGCCATGGGGGCCGGGGCCGGCGTGGCCTGGTACACGTCCAAGGCGGAGCAAGTGGTTCGCCGGACGCGCCCCGGGCGGGACGAAGAGACACTGGGCCGGGTCAAGCTGGACGGCAGCACGGCGGGTGCCTTCTTCCAGGCGTTCTTCGAGGCCAAGTTCACGGACCGTCTGTACGTGAACGTGACCGGTGGCTATCGGATCGCAAAGGTGGAAGATGTGGAGATCACCGGCGTGAAGGAGCTGGAAGCGGCGATCGTGGCGGCCAACTCCGACACGGACTTCATCTTCGTGCCCGTGGCGGAGTGTGTGGACTGCGACACTCCGATGCCGCCGCCCGGCGAAGAGGCGCCCGAGCCCACGGAGACGTTCCTGCTCCGCGGCGGTGGAAGCACGCTGGACTGGAGCGGCCTGACCGGCCGCGTGTCGCTCACGTTCTACCTGAACATGCCCACGTTCTAGCCGGCACGGAACCCCGAACCACCGCAAACGCAAAGAGGGGCAACCCGAATGGGTCCCCCCTCTCGTGCCAGCGCCGGCGCCCCCCGCCGACACTCGCGAATCTGCGGAACAACTACTCGGCGGCGTCCGGACTCGGCAGGCGGACGAAGAACGGGATTCCCCAGACCACGTTGTCGTAGCGCTCTTCGTCGTCGTAGAGCGTGCCGTCCGAGAGAACGTCGATGGCCAGGTGGCGGAAGCCGCGCTGGGCGTTGGCCACGTTGAACTTGCCGGTGAACGTGCCGTCACCGTTGTTCTCCAACTCGGCACGGTGGCGCGCGTGACGGCGATGCAGGAACACGGCGTCCGTCGCGTCGCCGGTATCCACGGTCACGACCACTTCGGATCCCGACGGCAGCGTGAGCAGGTTCCCCACGCGCACCAGATCGGTCACGTTCGTGATCGTCTCATCCACGTCGCCCGCCTGCACGCGCACCGACCGGATCTCGCGCGTGGTGCCCGGGGACTCGATCAGCATCCCGGAGATCGCCTGCAGCTTCCATCCGCGGTGGCGGAGATCGGTGCCGGGTCGAACGCGCTCGAAGAAGAGCGACCGCACGCCCGTGTCACTGAACTCCTTGGTGAGCCGAACCAGCTCGTCCGTTTCGCAGACGGCCAGGTGAAGCAGGCCCGAGACTTCGGACGTGATGGTCACGTCGGCGGTCGCGGGGGCATCGCCCGGCTGTTCGATGCTGATGTCGATCGTGCGGCTGCGGTCCAGCACCTGGCGCTTCCAGGCGTGGGTGTTGATCGGCGCGAGCGCGAAGCCCGCCTCGTCGTCGAAGAAGCGGACCTCCGTATCGGTGAGGTCGCCCTCTTCCTCGAAGGCGACGACCTGGATCGCTTCTTCCTCCGTGGCGGAAGCCGCCCCCGAGTCGGACAGCGGCGAGTCGTCGGAGTTCATGCATCCCTGCAGGGCGAGTGCGGTGCCGAACAGGGTGAGCAGGCTGAAGTGTCGAAGGCGGATCATGTGGGTTCCTCCCTGGAAGTGCTGGAAAACGGCCGGCCGAAACCTGGACTCTGTTTCGCCCGGAATCCCCGCGAACAAGGCCGGCAAGGTGGTTCGTCCCACGGGGACCCGGGCCTCTGCGGTGGTTCTGTGCATGGCCCGTGCCAGGAGTGTTCGGACGCCGCAAGGCGTTGCCAGGGAACGAGATGGCGGCGGGGCCCAATCGCGTCCGCGCGCGGCGGGGGCGTTGGAATGAACGCGTCGGTCCAGGGGAGTGTCCCCTCAGGGACAACTAGCCGCCCAGGTCCTTTGCGGCAGGGGAAGCGGTGGTGGAGTCCTCCGAGGGGCGGCGCCTTCCGCCCTCTTCGATGAGAATGCGCTCCAGATTGGCCTGCCACCCGGCTTCCAACTCGCTGGCGGTCCAGCGGGTTCGCGCGAACAGGGCGTCCCGGAAGTCATCGCCCTTCACCACGTCGCGGGCGAGTTCCACCAGGGTGTTGGCCCCGTGCACCGAGGCGATGTGGTCCACCAGGGACCGGGCGAGCAGCGGACCCTCCGGACTTCGGAACGCGGTCCCCAGGAGTAGCGTGTCGTAGTCGGGCACGCCGATGCGCGCCACCATGTCCCGGAACTCGCGATCCAGCGCGGCATCGCCCGGGAACGCGGCCGCGTGAACGATTCCTTCCACGAACCAGCGCGGCGCCCGCGTCGTGGCCGGGGCCAGCTGCATGATGCCCACGTACCGTCGCAGGTGACGGATCCCCGTCTCGCGCGGAACGGCCGCGTTCTGGCCGGGCATCTCCACGTAGAGAAGATCCGTGCCCCGAATGGAGCCGGTGACCAGCACGTGCAGCCGCTCGGCGATGGCCTGCTCCAACGTGGGGTGATTGGGATAGAGGTACACGCGAACGGGCCGCACCTCGAAGCCGAAGCGATCCGCCAGACGCCCGGAGAACGCGTCCATGTCCGCCGCGAACGTGGCGGCTTCGGCGGCGAACTCGGGAGGGTGACGCAACGACACGGATCCCGCCTGGATGACCGGCCAATCGTCCATCACGACCGGGGCGGCGATTCCGAGCCGTCCCTCTCCGGCAAAGGCCGTGGCAAAGAGCACGGCCGTGGCGATCCACGGCACGCCGCCGGCCAGCGATGCGGCCGTTCCGACGCCCCAGTGGCGCAGCCCGCGGACCGTCCAGACCACGGATGCGATCAGGAACGGATTGGTCAGCGACACGACCGCGCGCGCGAGCGTCGACTGCGGCTGCAGCAACGGACCGAGATTGGTGGACGGTGCGGGGTGCCCGGTCACCAGGACCAGGATCGCCTTGACCAGGAAGCCCAGCGCGATCCAGAGGGCGGAGTACGCCAGCAGCGACACGAGCAGCGGGTACGGAACGCGTTGCCGCATCACCTTGAGCGGGATCCAGCTCGTGAGTGCCCCCAGCGGGACCCAGAGCAGGGGAAGCACACAGGAGCCCACGAGCAGGCTCATGTGGAAGGAGCGGCGCAGCGCGGACTCCGTGACCAGTGCCCGGTCCAGCAGCGAGGACACCAGCGTGGGCAGCACGATCTTCGCGGCGACTTCCAGGTACAGCGCGGACGACAGTGCAATCAGCAGCGTGGGCCGAACAAAGGTGGGGGCGGCGTCGATGCCGGCGTAGAGGCGGGACGGGCGCAGCAGATCGCGGACGCGGGCCCGGCGGGGCCCGGCGTCCGCGTCGCTCAAGCGGACACCTCCACCAGCTCCTTGGTGACCGGGGTCAGGATCTCCGGGCCGTTGTCCGTGACCAGTACGGTGTCCTCGATTCGCACGCCGCCGACGCCCGGAACGTACACGCCCGGTTCGATCGTCATGACCATGCCGGCCTCCAGCGTGAGCGGGCTGGCGTCGTTCAGGCCGCCCCCGTCATGCACGTCCAGGCCGATGGAGTGGCCCAGGCCGTGAATGAAACGACCGGCGAACTCCGTCTCGTCGATGATGCGGGAGGCTTCGCGATGCACGTCGCGCGCGGGCCGGCCGGCCGTGGTGAGCTCCAGCGCGCTTCGTTGCGCGTTCATCACCACGTCGAACATGCGCCGCTGATCCGCCTGCGCCTTCCCGAACAGATACATCCGCGTGATGTCCGAACAGTAGTGGTCCTTCTTGGTTCCGAAGTCGATCAGGATCATGTCGCCCGGCTTCAGCGGAACCGCGCCCGGCGAGTAGTGCGGCTCGGATCCGTTCTTGCCAAAGCACACAATGGTGGAGAAGGCGGTGGTGCCGCCGCGCCGCTGGATGGCACCGGCGATCTCCGCCGAGAGGTCCAGCTCCGTCATGCCCGCGCGGAGCATGGACGGGATCTCGGCCGCCACCTCGCTGGTGACCCGGCAGGCCGCGCGGATCAGGGCCACCTCCTGCGCGTCCTTCACCAGGCGCGCCGTCGTGATGGCCTCCTCCACGTCGATCAGCTCCGCTTCCGGGAACAGCCGCTGCAGGTCGCGCACCTTGGACCACGGCACCGCCGGCCCGTTCAATCCGATCCGCTTCGCGCGACCCAGCAGCGTCTTCAGGATCTCCATCAGCGCGGCCCGGTTCGCGTACGCGTGCACCTGGCTCTCCGGCGCGGTGGCGGCGCTCTCCTCCTCCAGGATGGACACGATCAGATGCGGCTCTTCGCCCGGCAGCAGGACGGCCGTGCATCCCTCGAATCCGCCGCGGGTGACCCCGGAGACGTAGCGGAACGTGGCATCCAGGAAATTGGCCGACCCGTTCATGAGAACGATCGCATCGACCGGGGACGAAGCGTCCAGTGCGGCAAAGATCCGATTCGAGCGTGCGATCATGGGTCACTTCCGCGGGAAGAGTGGAGGAGAAGAGGAACCGTGGGCGCAGGGTACCACAGGGACCGCGGGTTCCGTCAGCCCTGCCGCGCGCTCCAGCGCCGATGCGTCTCTTCCAGCGTGTCCGCGCCGTAGCTCTCCAGCAGGGCCCGCGCCACCTCGAAACACACGACGGCCTCGCCGATCACGCTGGCGGCCGGGAGGGCGCAGATGTCGCTGCGTTCGTACGAGGAGTCTTCGGCCTGCTTGGTGCGCAGGTCCACGGAGCGCAGTCGCTTGCCCAGCGTGGAGATCGGCTTCTTGGCGCCGCGAACCACCAGGACCTCGCCGTTCGTCATGCCGCCCTCCAGGCCGCCGGCGTTGTTCGTGGTGCGCCGGAAACCGCGGCTGCGCGAGGAGGCGTCCGACTCGTCGTAGAGGATCTCGTCGTGGACCTGGGAGCCGCGCCGCGACGCCACTCCGAACCCCATGCCGATTTCCACGCCCTTCACCGCCTGGATCCCCATGACGGCCGCGGCGAGCCGCGTGTCGAGTCGGTCCTCGCGGCGGAAGCAGGACCCCAGTCCGATCGGCAGCCCGGACACGCGCACTTCGAAGATGCCGCCCAGCGTATCGCCCGCGCGCCGCGCTTCGTCCACCTTGGCCCGCATCGCGTCTTCCACCGACAGGTCCGGGCAGTACACGCTGCTCTGGTCGCGCAGCGCCACCAGTTCCGCCAGCGGAAGGTCGGCGGCGACGTCCGCATCCACGCCGCCCAGGTGCGTGACAAAGCCGGCGGCCTCGATTCCGAACTCCGCGAGCAGCCCCTTCGCGATCGCGCC
>BQJX01000093.1 GCA_021604925.1 Gemmatimonadota bacterium | reverse complement strand
TTGTGCTGATCTACATTGGGGCAGAGGTGTCGCAGTTCAGCCCTCGGGACACCGTGTTCATAGCCGCATCTGGCCGCATCACGATGCGCTTCGATGACTGGGCCGAGCACGGGAGCGCAGAGCCGGCCGCTATCGATCAGGTGCTGAGCTTGGTCTGCGCCGTTGGCTTCCGGTCACCAGATGAGTCTGTCGAGCCACGTCTGAACTGGTTCCGAAACCCTAGCGCCGATCAGGTCGCGTTCACTCACGACACCATTCCCCCCTGGCAGACGTTCGAGGACACGAGCTTGGGACGGTCCATATCGACAACGACGGGGATGGCGACCTGGATGACATGGCGACGGCTGTGACCGAGGGTGTTCGAGAGGGTGGGGGTGGTACTGCGGTTGAGAGGCTGGAGGTGGCCCCGAATCCCACACAGGATCGAGTCAGCGTCCGTTGGGCGGCTCGGAGCTCGGGTCGAGGTACATACACCGTGTATTCTGTTTCGGGTCGGATCCTGCGAGCCGGAATGGTGGACTTGGCCCAGCAGGAAGTTGTTTGGGACGGTCGCGATCGTTCTGGGGTATCGGTGGGTCCCGGCGTGTTCTTCCTTCGGGTTGAGGAGGATCACGGCCGCGTGCTCGGTACGGTGAAAGTCGTGAGGACGCAGTGAGTGTTTGCGAAGCCAGGCTCGGTGCTGCCCTCGTCGCAGCATGGATGTTCGGAGGCTGCAGTTCTAGCGTGTCAGACGTCGAGAAGGCGCCCGTTGAAGACGGTAGCCCGCCAATCATTGTTCGTAGCGTCACTCATTCCCTGGGAGCCTTCGGCGTTGTAGCGAGTGTTGGCACGGAGGGTCTAACGTTCGAGCTATCGATGCAGTTCCCACAGGAACGAGTCTACGTCTTTGGCGGTCTGGAGGGCGATGGCGAGGAGTTGGAGCACATCTACCCAGATCCTTTGGTTACGGCTCCGAATGGGGCGAGCGATGATGTCGCCTTCGTGCATCTGGGGCACCTCTGGGACGACTCAGAAGTCGAGTTTGCGGTTCTGACCGACGACGGTGTCAACGTGACGAAATGGCGCGGCGGTACGTCCCTTTGGGTGTCTGGTACCGAGATTCCGAGAACCGAGTTGGTGCGCGCTGTCGATGCGCTCTTGCAGGCGGATGGGCCTATCGTGTGCGCGGTAGTGCCAGCCGTGCGAATGGAACAGTATTTCGAAGGGCAGTGGCACAATCTGAGGCACTATGCTGCTGATTCTTTTCTCCACTTTGTCGCCCCCATGGACGAAAGTCGCGTGCGAGTCACCATTGTTCCGCTTCTTGCACAGTACTACTCCGATAGGATTGAGATCACTGCGCTGCCGGATGAAGCGGCTTCCGGCATTGAGTTCGAGATCGGGGAGGGGTTCGAAGGTGTTCCCGCGCCGCTAGACGAATTGGCGGGCAAACGGCTGCTCGCCGGGAAGCCGATCGAGGTCCCGTTTCCGGATCCACGATCTCTGTTCACGGCTGATCTGACCGTGTTGGCACTGGTCCCGCGGGACGTAGGCCCCCCGCGTGTTCCGAGGGCCTTGGTTGGGGGCCGTTGTGACTGGGACGTGTTCGACTCAAGGCTCCCGCGTCCAACACTCATTGCGCCGCCCGGGTCGGAGCTTTACCAAGAGCTCACGTATCGCTCGCGCGGCCTCGCGGAGTTGCTTCGTCACGGTGAGGTAGCCCCGTGGTACCCACCGTCTGACGACGAGTTTCCCGAGTGGGTCAGAGATCACTTCGGCAACTAGGAGGCGCTTCGATCGTCTCCAGCACTCAGGTCGATCCCAGAGGACTCCAGTGAACTGCAGGGGACTCGATAGGCTCGCGTAACCCACCAGGCGTGGCGCACTTCCGCCATAACCCATTGGGACCACGCCACTTCCGTTTCCGCCCGTCCGCGGGTTCGATTCCCGCCGCCTCCACCATGTTGAGGGGTCGTAACCGTTGTGGTTGCGGCCCCTTACGTGTTTCTGGGTTAGAGGAGATTCGGTCGTCTCCGGATTGTCTCCGTGAAAGTGTGACGCTGGGGGCTACGGGGCGGTGGTCCGGGCTGGTAGGCTAGTAGGGAAGGAGCCTACCCATGCGCCTTGCCGTTGCCGCTGCCCTGCTCTTCCTGGCCGCTTCCTCAGTGGCCGGAGCTGCGACGCTGCGGGTTCCGGAGGACTACGCGAGCGTTCTCGCCGCGGTCGACGCCGCAGTCCAGGGCGACTCCGTCCTGATCGGTCCCGGCACCTGGGACGATTGGGAGCCCCAGACCCACGTGTACAACGGGTTCTCTCTGACATTTGGAGCCAACGCGTTCCTGAAGCGCGGGATCACCCTGGTCGGAACGGCGGGCGCGACCTCCACGATCCTGCAAGCGCCCGAGTCCTCGGCGGGCGCAATCTGCGCCTACCCGGACTCGCCGAGCGGTGTGGTCCGTCTGGTCGGGCTGACCTTGCGGGGTGGAGGTCCGGAGTGCACCGGCATCCGCGCGACGGGATCCGGATGGATCGTTCTTGAGGACTGCGTGATCGAGGATGGGGGGCTCGGTGTCGCTATCGATCGCGCCAACTTGAGCATGTTCCGCACCGTCGTGCGAGGTCGCGACGGGTCGGCCGTCGGTCAGTCCGGTATTCGGGCCATCGGTGTGGATGTGCGACTCGAGGATTGCACATTCGAGGACAACGTTGCCGGGAGCGTTCTGTTTGTCGACGGCGGCTTGAGCAGCACCACGATCCGCCGGTGTCGATTTGTGAACAACATCGGGAGTCGGATGGCTCTCGTGAGAGAGCAGTACCCTCTACTGATCGAAGACTGTTGGTTCGAGGGCAATGTTTCGTCGGGGATCTCCACCGGGTTCTGCTTAGGAGTATCGAACTGCGAGGGCGACGTTCGGCGCAACACCTTCGCAAACAACAGGAATACGGGGCACGGTGCGGGAGTTCTCTCTCTCTCCATTAGCAATGGAGAAGGGCCATTGGCTGTCTACTTGAACACCGTGTACGGGACGCTTGTCGCATCAGGGTCTTCGGGGGCGGGGATCACGATGCTGGGCAAGGAACCGTACGAGTTCCATTCGAACATCGTCGCGGGGTGTCGTGGCGGTCCCGCCGTTTTCAGAGAGGACCTTGAACCCGATCCCAGCGAAGGCTGCAATGTGTTCTGGGACAACGACTCGGGCGAGTTCGACGGGTACGAGCCAGCCCCGACCGACGTGGTCGCCGACCCGCAGTTCTGCGATCCGGCCAGCTTGGACTTCACGGTCTCGGCCAGCTCGGTCTGCGCTCCCGGCGGCATCAGCGGGTGCGGCCAGATCGGCGCTCACGGCGTCGGCTGCGGCAGCGTGGCGGTGCAGCCCTCCACGTGGGGGAGGGTGAAGGCGGGGTTCCGGGAGACGAGGCAGTGAGGGGGCTGCTGGCGGTCGGGCTGGTCCTGGTGATCGCCGGGCAAGCCCATGGGGCGACGCTGCGGGTTCCGAGCGAGTTTGCGTGGATCCGGCTCGCGATGGACGCGGCCGCCGTGGGCGACACGGTGCTGGTGGCCCCTGGAACCTATACGGATTGTGACGGCCCGTGCACCGCCGGAGTGGTCACGCTGAAGTCGGGGGTCGCACTCGTCTCCGAAGGAGGCCCGGACGTCACGGTCTTGGACGCCGTAGGGCCGTTCTCGTCGGGAGTCGTGGAAGCAAGAGGGCTGAATGGGCTCGGGGCCGTCTTGGACGGCTTTACGGTGACGAGCAATCTTCGACCACTAATCGGTCTGATCGGCTTGAACTCGCTCCGGCTCGAGGTCAGGAACTGCGTCTTCACGAACGGTGGCCCTGCGCTTGGAATGAACACAACCTTGGATAGTACTGAACTTGTCGTAACCGACTGCGTGTTTGAAGGGAATGTGGGCGTCCCTTCGGCGATTCAATCCAGCGGCGTGGACGTTCTCATCGAGCGGTGTGTGTTCCGGGGTTGCGAAGGCGGGGTTGTGGACGGCGTCGGTCGACTCGGCCGTGACCTGACCCCCTGAGATCGATCCATCTGGTGAGTTACACTTGGGCTCACGTTTGGGATCGAAGAAGGGGATCAAAATGGCACGGAAGCGATACGCGGCGGAGCAGATCATCGCGAAGCTTCGGGAAGCGGAGGTCGAACTCGCGAAGGGAGCGACGACGACCCAGGTCTGCAAGAAGCTCGGGATCACCAACCAGACCTACTACCGGTGGCGCAAGGAGTACGGCGGCCTCCGGATCGACCAGGCCAAGCGGCTCAAAGAGCTCGAGCGCGAAAACTCCCGGCTCAAGAAGCTGGTTGCCGACCTGGCTCTAGACAAGGCGATTCTCAAGGAGGCGGCAGAGGGAAACTTCTGAGCCCGGCCCGGCGACGCAAGACCGTCACGCACGTTCGCCGGCAGCTGGGCATCTCGGAGCGACGTGCGTGTTCGGTCCTGGGCCAGGCACGATCGACGCAGCGCCATGATCCTAAAGTGCGCGAGGACGAGTCGCCTCTCACGCGGCGGATCGTAGAGCTGGCCAGCGAGTACGGTCGGTACGGCTACCGCAGGATCACGGCGATGCTGTGGCGGGAGGGCTGGCAGGTGAACCACAAGCGCGTCGAACGAATCTGGAGGCGGGAAGGACTGAAGGTCCCGCAGAAGCAGCCGAAGCGCGGCCGGCTATGGCTGAACGACGGATCCTGCGTGCGGCTTCGAGCGGAGCGCCCGAACCATGTCTGGACCTATGACTTCGTCTTCGACCGGACCCACGATGGACGGTCGATCCGGATGCTGACGGTCGTGGACGAACATACTCGGGAGTGCCTGGCGATCGATGTGGCGAGACGACTGAACTCGGAAGATGTCCTGGCTCGACTGGCGGATCTGTTCGTGGAGCGAGGAACCCCGGAGCATATCCGCTCCGACAACGGATCGGAGTTCACCGCCAACGCCGTTCGGGAGTGGCTGCAACGAGTGGGTGTGGGCACGCTCTTCATCGAGCGCGGAAGTCCGTGGGAGAACGGATACATAGAATCGTTCAACGGGAAGCTGCGGGACGAACTGCTGAACGGGGAGATCTTCTACACGCTCTGGGAGGCGCAAGTCCTGATCGAACGCTGGCGCAGGGAGTACAACCAGGTGCGACCCCACAGCGCGTTGGGATACCGCGCACCGGCACCAGAGGCCCTTGAGCCGATACCACTCCGGCTCGTCGGATAGTCACTCTAGGAGTGGTACTATGCATGGGGGCAGGTCACTTCCCCGGAGGCCCCGTCTCCCAGCGGTCCGAGTCGTGGGGCGGAGTGAAGGGCCGGTTTAGATGAGAATGGTGCTCGCTTCGGTGTTTCTGCTGTCTGCGCTCGCGGCCGGCGGCTCAGCGAGCGACTCACCGACCAGTGCCTACAGCCATGTCGGATACGAGGTCTTGCGCGGCAGTGGCTCCGGCATCGCTGCGTTCGGCGCGGTCTTGGCTCACCGCGACTCAGGCGGCGAGTTCGAACTGTCTATGCAATACGGGCAGGAGAGTGTCTTCACTCTGACACCGACTCAGGGCCGAGAGCGAATGGACCATGTGTTCCGGAGCCCGCGACTCCCGACGCCTGGCAACGCGACTGGCGACGCTTCCCTCTATGAGTTGGCGGCCACGGTTTGGGGCAACGCGGAGTTCGCCGTTCGACGATCCGACGGTGTCCGGTACATCAAGACTCACAGTGACATAGGCTTGGTGGCATCCAGTAGCACGCTTTCAGACCATGAACTCCTGACGGCTCTAAGTGGAGTTCTGGTCCGGGACAACCCGATCATCCATGGCGTCGTCGCCCTGCTGCGCATGGAGCAGAGAATCGACGGCGAATGGCACTCCGCCAGGCACTACGGGATGGACTCGCTTGTTCACTTCTTCGCGCCGACGGGGGAGGTTGAGTTGCGCGTCACGGCCGTGCCGCTGCTCGTGAGCTTCTTCGCCGATCGCGTGGAGGTTGCGGAACTGCCAGCGTCCCAGCGATCTGGGCTCCAGGCGCGTTTGTCCGCCGGCTTCGAGGGTATCCCGCCTCCGCTCGACCACCTGGATGGCGCGACCTGGCCCATCGATGAACCTCAGATTCTCACCTTCTCGACTCCCGCCTACAACTACAGCGCCCAGGCGACCGTGATCGTCCTCAAGGACGGCCGGCCCTTGGGCGGAGCTGACGGGCTCGTCAGCGTGAGGTCCACGTGGGACCTGTTTGATTCGAAGGGGGGAGATCCTGTCTTCGCGTCGGTGGGCTCAGACACGTACAAGGCCATCACCTACCGCGCGCAGGGCTTGCTCGACTTGCTTGGCGAGCGCGGGCCATGGTACCCGCCTAGCGATGCGCGGTTCCCCGAATGGACGAAGTCGTACTACGACTAGGTCAGTGAGGCCCCCGGGGCTAGCCGCGCCGCGCACACTCGGGGGCACCCCATCGGAAAGGCGAGCGGGGTGTCCACATTTTACATGTGGCCCCATCCCAAAATCTGCGCCGCCCTCGTCCCGAGCGCATTGCAACGAAACGCGTTGTCTTGCATAGACGCCTCGGGCAACGCAATCTCTAAAGCTATCGCCGACCCCTTGATGGCCCGCGCCCCACCTATACAAACTGGTCTCATAGCTTCTTCGAAGCCGAGCCCCAGCCGAGCGCGGTCCACCCGCCTGGCGCCATCCTGAGATCCTGCATCTGAGTGGATCTCGACTAGGGCTCGGCACGTCGATGGGGATACATGGCGAGTATGCGGGCCTCCTGTCGCGCAGAAGCCAGTTCTCCCTGTCGCGACAGAGGGCAGCATTACGCGCAAGTCGATTGGAGTCCGCAATGACACCGGTGAGTCTCAGTTCCGAATCCCGAAGCAATCCGAACCTGGCCAAGAGCGGCCGTAGCATCCTGTGCGCCGCTCTTGTCGCTGCCGTAGCGCTCGGTGGAGGTGCCGCGGAAGCGAGCGAGTACGACCTGTGTGGAACTGATATGCAGGCGCTTCAGGGCCAGCTGCCGAAGACCTCGTACCCCAATTCCGGCACCGTTCAGCCCCTGGTCGTATTCGTTAGGTTTCCAGACGCCAATGTCAGCGACTGGGGAGATGACTGGCCGATCGATCCCACCGAAACGCAGTGGGACACGCTTCCCTCCTGGGCGAACTTGAACCGCCCCGGGTTTTCCGGAGAGCTCGTTACTTGACTCCGGCCACTTTGACCTGAGCTTCCTGACTTCGATTGTACTCCTCCTCGAACTCGGCCGGCGGAACATATCCGATCGGCTCGAGGAGACGTTCGTTGTTGAACCACGACACCCATTCCAGGGTCTCGCGTTCCACGTGTTCCCAGCCGCGCCAAGGCCCTCGGCAGCGGATCACCTCCGTCTTGTACAGGCCGATCACCGACTCGGCCATCGCGTTGTCATACGAGTCGCCGACGGTCCCGACCGATGGCTCGATGCCCGCCTCCGACAGGCTCTCGGTGTAGTGGATCGATAGATACTGCGACCCGCGGTCGCTGTGATGCACGAGTCGATTGGAACCGATCTGTCGAGCCCAGATGGCTTGCTCCAACGCGTCGAGCACCAGGTCCGTGCGCAACGAACTCGATACGCGCCAACCGACGATCCGGCGAGCGAACACGTCGATCACGAACGACGTGTAGACGAAGCCCTTCCAGGTCGCGACATACGTGAAGTCGGAGACCCAGAGTTCGTTCGGGCGACTCGCCGTGAAGTCGCGCGACACGAGATCCAGCGGACAGACGGTGGAAGGATCGTGGACGGTCGTCCTCACTTTCTTGCCACGAACCACGCCGAACAGCCCCATCTGGCGCATCAACCGAGCGACCGTGCAGCGCGCGACGTCGACACCTTCACGCATGAGAGAGCGCCAGATCTTCCGCACGCCGTACACGAGTCGGTTTGACAGCCACAGCCGACGGATGTGGCCGCGCAGAACGACGTCACGTTTCGCCCGGTTCGGAAGTCGGTCGGGATTCAACCGACGAACCTTCTGCTCGTGGTAGGTGGATGGGGCGATCGGCAGCACCGCGCAGATCGGCTCGACCCCGTACTCACCTCGATGTCGATCGATGAACGACACCATTACTTCGGTCGGCGGTCGAGCTCCGCCTGTGCGAAATACGCTGACGCCTTGCGGAGGATCTCGTTCGCGCGCTTCAGCTCGCGGTTCTCTCGTTCGAGTGCCTTGAGGCGCTGCTTGTCCTCGGTGGTCACGCCTGAACGGCGGCCAGCGTCTCGCTCGGCCTGGCGCACCCACTTCCGCAAAGTCTCCGCTGTACAGCCGATCTTCTCCGCGATCGAACGGATCGCTGCCCACTGCGAGTC
>BQJX01000092.1 GCA_021604925.1 Gemmatimonadota bacterium | reverse complement strand
CCGGCGAAGAGCCAATGACCAGCGGCGGGCAGCCGATTGGACCCGCATTAATCGACTTTTGGAGATGGTCAGGATCAGACCTCGTTGGGAACACGCAGCGAGGAATACTCGCAGAATACATGGTCGCCGTCGCCCTTGGCGTCGCTGATGGCGTCCGGGACGACTGGGCTCCGTACGATCTGAAGACGGTCAACGGGATCCGAGTCGAGGTCAAGTCAGCCGCCTACGTGCAAAGTTGGTCGCAACGTGGTCCGTCTTCAATCCGTTTCAGCATTCGACCCGCTCGAGCTTGGGACCCCAAGACGAATACTCTCATGGAGAATGTCCAAAGGCACGCCGACGTCTATATATTCTGCTTGCTGAGCCACATGGACCAAACCACGGTCAACCCGCTCGAGCTGGACCAATGGGAGTTTTACGTGGCATCCACGTCGATGCTCGCACGCCACGTTTCAGACCAGAAGACGATCGGGCTCTCAGCACTCAAGAAGATCGCCCGGGGCCCGATAGCGCAGATCGATTTGGCACCGACGGTTCGGGCGGTGTTACCCTCCTTGCCACCGCCGAGCCCGGAATGATGTCTCACATCTATCGCTCCAGCAGCGCCGCCGCGAAAATTCGCCGTGTCGCACTATCGGAACGGATAGATCTCTCTAGCGTGTTAGGGAGAGTCAAAGAAGCGCATCTCACGGTGCACAACGGAATACCTCGCTCGGTGTTTCCGACGACTGTCGCGCAGAAATTCCTGGATTTGTCGCGAAACCTTGATCTCGGTCGTGACGATCTGTGTAAGCACTTCCCATTCCCGCGTTGTTGGATCCTCGCCACTCCAAACGGCGATGAAGTCGAAGTGCACACCATGTCGGAAGACGCGGGCGGGCAAGGGCGAGTCACCCCAACTGCCGATTAGCAGTCCATAGCGTAGGTATGGATGCACGTTCTTATGGGTTGCAGCTTTTGCGCTGTACGTCAAGGCGTCGTGTGTGGTAACGGACCCCAGTTTCCCCTCGATGACGACTCTAGGCGTCCAGCTATTATTGTCCGTCTGGTGATCCGTGACGAGCAGATCAGTCTCGTAGACCGAGGTCTCTGTCTCAGGACTGCCGACTCCATACGACTGTGTCTCATGGCCGTACGCAAGGCGCTGATGAGACGCAACACGAACGGTCGCCGTGGCGCCCGAGCAATGTTGGCACCCTTGCTCAAGAAGCCTCGACAGCCCCTCCACCCATGTTTTCTCTGACAAGCCGAACCTCCTTCCGTCCTGCTGAGTTGCTAATTCGATGAGCAGAGCATTTCCACGAGTTGCAATCAGCGTCCCGAAGGAAAAAGACTAGATCCTCTTCGTAGAGGAGGTCAATCTCCCAAGTCTCACATTCAGATCCGACCACTCCTCCCCGCCATCCACTTCAACCCCTCGATCGCCGCATCCCGGTTCCCGAACTCCCGCGTCGGATAGCCGTCGATCATCCAGACTCGGGTCGTGGTCGGGAATCGGAACTGGCACCCGTCCCATGTCGGCTTGCGTCGCACCACATCGACGAGCCTCACGATGCCGAGTTCCCGGCCAGCGTCGGTGCGGACGGCGTAGGCGTGCTCGCCGGTCTGCTTGATGTCGAGTCGCATGTCAGTCGTCCTCCGCGTTCGCCAGTTCCTCCAGCGTATCCTGCATCGTCGTGTCGCAGCCCCCGCCCATCCACTCGTGGTCGTGATCGAGCGCCATCTCGATGTGGGCGATCCAAGTGCGCCGCGCTCGCTCGCCGATCATCCCGCCGGCGTCGCGAAGATGCTGCTTCGCCTGGTCGAGGGCCTCGCGGATCTGGGCCTTCAGTTCTTCAAGTTCGGCGACGATCTCTTCGTGCTTCTTCATCATCGTGTCCTCTGTGGGGTTGGGTTGTTAGTACGTCACGATGAATACCTCGCGTGGCCGACTTGGATCCAGTCAATTACAAGGAGAATGAGTCAATCCAGGAATCGCCATGGTCGTCGTGTGTCGCGTCGTTGATGGACATGGAAGAGATCGGCCAACGCAAGGGAGATCTCGCGACACGGGGCGCCTGTAGCGAAAGAACGCAAGGACAGCACGAGATGTTGGGCGGCACCGGAAACCTCGCCTCAGGTTCTCTCGATTCTACTTGATCCGATCGCGCTCCTGATGGCTTCATGTGTTCGTAGGCCGTAGTCAAGGAGGCAAGTTGAACTAGGAGGTCATCGATGTACGCGATCATGAAAACAAAGGACCGGTGGCGAGCCGAGTGGCTCTTTCTGGCGCAGGACGGCACGTTCGGTCCGGTCGACTGCGCCCAGCAGTACCCGCACGTCGACAGCGCTCGCAAGGCGGCGGCCAGGGCCTACTGGGGCGTCCTGACGTACGAGGACGTCTTCTTGGTCGATCTCGCGGCCATGGATGGCGAGGGTGAGATCGTCGAGGAGGTCGGGCCGGACTTGAGGGAGCTGCCGGATCGACGATTCGATATCAAACCCGAGCAAGCTCAGTAGGCGTAGTCACGCCGATGCCTTACAAGTCAGACGGGCGAGGCATCACTGGCTATGCGACTTGTGGTATAATCACGCCAGTAACTCCAACCGACCTCCAAGTCAAATCCCAAACCAATTCCAAGACCTGACGACCTCCATCACGGAGACCGCTTGGAATGGCTACCTCGATCCCGACCGACGGGCTCAAGATCCGTCGCGTCCCGCTCACCCAGCTACACCTCGATCCCAGCAACGCCCGCTCCCACCCGGAACAGAACCTCGAATCGATCGTCGCGAGCCTGAGCCGTTTTGGCCAAGCCGAGCCGCTGATCGTCCAGAAGTCCACCGCTCGCATCATCGGCGGCAACGGCCGTTTCGTCGCTATGAAGAAGCTCGGCTGGACCGAGTGCGACATCGTCGAGCTCGAGGTCGACGACCTGACAGCAACAGGGCTCGGGATTGCCCTGAACCGCACAGGCGAGCTTGCAGCGTGGGATGAGCCGGTCCTGGCCAAGTTGCTGGGAGACTTGCGCACTGAGAATGCACTCGATGGTGTCGGCTTCGACACGGCGGACATCGACGCGCTACTGGACGAGCTGTCCGGCGACATCGAGCCGGGCGACGTCGACGACGCCGGGCCGGGAGAACCTCCCGCGGATCCGGTGTCGAAAGTCGGCGACCTCTGGATCCTCGGTGATCACCGGCTCTTGTGCGGGGATTCGACGATCGAGGACGACGTCGCACGCCTCCTGAATGGCGAGACAGCCACGCTCATGGCAACGGACCCGCCGTACCTGGTCGACTACAGTGGCGGCAACCACCCGCAGTCCTGGCACAACGCGGAGACGACTCGTGACAAGACCTGGGACGACTATGTCGACCCGGATGCCAGCGTAACGTTCTTTGCAGACTTCTTGCGCATCGCCCTCGATCACCTGACACTGGAGGCACCGATCTACCAATGGCATGCGACTCGGCGCCAGTCCCTCGTCGAAGCAGCTTGGGAGCAGAACGGGCTGCTCCTCCACCAGACGATTGTTTGGGTGAAGGCACGGTCTGTACTGACCCGCTCTCACTTCATGTGGCGCAGCGAACCAGCCTTCTACGGGTGGCGCAAGGGCAACCAGCCAGGCAAGACGCGACGACCGCCAGCCAACCAGCCCAATGTCTGGGAGATCGATCAGCGTGGCGAATCCGACGGGATCCATCCGACGCAGAAACCGAGGACAATCTTCGCTTGGCCCATGCAGTGGCATACGCGGCCCGGCGAGACCGTCTACGAGCCGTTCAGCGGTTCTGGCACGCAGATCATCGCTGCAGAAGAGACCCGCCGGCGCTGCTGCGCCATGGAGATCAGTCCGCAGTACGTGGACGTCGACATAACCCGTTGGCAGCAAGCCACGGGTAAGCAGGCTACTCTCGACGGCGACGGCAGGACCTTCGACGAGATCGCAACCGAACGGGGGGCTGGAAAGGCGGACGACGATGCTCGGCCAGCCGAAGACTGATCCCCGGCAATTCTCGAAGACAGCCTTCTTCAAGGCCATCGGCTACACACCACATGCTGGTCAGGTGAAGGTGCATCGCTCGACTGCGCCACGCCGAGTCCTGGCTTGTGGTGTTCGCTTCGGCAAATCGCTCTGTGCGGCGGCAGAGGCCCTCAGTGCTGCTATGGCACCGTGCGATCGTTCGTTCGGCTGGGTGGTCGGACCGACCTACGACTTGGCCGACAAGGTCTTCCGCGAGTGTTCGTACCTCGCGGCGCGTCGGATTCAGAATCATGTCATCTCGATCAAGGACGGCGAGAAACGTATCCTACTTCGCAACCTCGCCGGCGGCGTCTCGGAGATCAAGGCAAAGTCTGCAGACAACCCGACGAGTTTGCTTGGTGAAGGTCTCGACTGGACGATCGTCGACGAGGCCGCAAGGCTCAAGCCAGCGATCTGGGAATCTCATCTCAGCCAGCGCCTGATCGACAAGCGGGGCTGGGCACTCTTGATCAGCACGCCCCGCGGTAAGGGCCTCTTCTACGACCTGTATCGCCGTGGCCAATCCGACGATCCCGACTACGAATCGTGGAACGCGCCGAGCTGGGTCAATCCGCATCTCGATCGCGACCTGATCGAGCGCGAACGGGATAGGCTCCCCGACCGGGTCTTCCGGCAGGAGTTCGGCGGCGAGTTCGTCGAAGGCGCTGGACAAGTCTTCAGAAACGTCCGCGAATGCGCAACGGGCGATTGGCAAGAACCCGTTACCCAGACCACGTACTACGCTGGTCTCGATCTCGCCAAGACCGAAGACTACACGGTCCTTATCATCGTGAACAGGGATCGCGAAGTTGTCTTCATGGATCGCTTTCATCGCATCGACTGGGAACAGCAGGTCCAACGCATCATCGCGGCAACGGAACGCTACCGCGTCCAGTCGATGGTCGTTGACTCAACCGGCAAAGGCGAGCCTGTCTTCGAGGCGCTGCGGCGAGCCGGAGCAAGGGCCACGGCCTACCCGTTCACGGCTCGCTCAAAAGCAGCACTGGTCGACAACCTGTCGCTGATGCTCGAGAAGAAGATCATCACCCTGCCGAAACCCAGTCTTGCACCTGAGCTGATCGATGAACTGGAGAGCTTTCAGTACTCCACGACCGACAGCGGGAACATCCGGACCGGTGCTCCCTCCGGGTATCACGACGACGCTGCAATCGCACTTGCTCTTGCGGCTTGGGAACTCCGCGAATCGAAGCCACAGTGCACCGTCGCTTCGGTTCCGATCATGATCTACTCGAGCGAGGGCTGGCACTAACTGCGTCGAGTCCCGCATGCACTACGTGGTCCATTCGCAACACAATTCCCCGATGATCTTTTCCTCCCACATCGCCGAGAATCTCCTTGATGAACTCGTACGACAAGAGCGTTCATGTGACTCACGATCGCAACGCAAACCACTAACACGAAGGGACATGCAAATGGCGCAGAACACAGCAGACATCACCACGAACGCGAAGGTCGAGACGGTCGCCGGAATCGAGATCGAGGATCACACGGAGGACGCCATGCAGTCGAGCAAGAAGAACGCAAAGAGCCGCAGTAGCAAGCCAAAGACCAGTACAGAGGTTGCGAAGAGGAGCACGATCGAGAAGCCGGCACCGGCGAAGAAGGCGAGCGCAACGAAGAAGAAGCCGGCCGCCAAGCCCACGGGGCCGAAGGGGTCAACGAAGACGAAAGCCGAAGCCGCGGCGGCAGCTACCGAGCCGAAGAAGTTGAACAAGGACGGCAAGACGCTTACGCTTGCCGAGCTAGTCGACCTACACGCTGCGGATCTTGCTGAGTGCGGCAAGAGCGAGAAGACGATCAACAGCTACAAGAACGACTTGCGGATCGCGGTCAGGTACTTCGGCGACGCCATGAAGGTGAAGGCGCTCACCGCGGCGAAGGTGAACGAGTACTTCGACTCGGACGCGGTTTGCAAGAACCGCAAGGGCGAGCGACGCAGCGAGATCACGATCGGCAAGGTCAGACGCACCTTCCGGATGGCCCTTGAACGACTGGCCGAAGTCGGCATCCTCGACAAGGCACCGGTGCCGAAGTCAGACAAGAAGGCCCGCGCCACGAAGGACACGTCGAAGACCACCACGCCGACGTAACTCAGCTTCCCGGGGCGGCTCGACCAGAGCGGGTCGCCCCTGCCTTCACGTCTGCCCAACTCCAAGGAAGAACTCCGATGCAGATTCTCGAAGCGCTCGATGAGTACTTGGTTCAGCTCGAAGCTGACGGCCGTTCGCCCCACACGATCAGCCAGTACCGCCGGCATGTTCGCCTGCTTGCCGATTGGTCGCGCACACACGCCGCCACAGCCGACATCTCGGCCGTCACGCACCAGCTACTCGCTCGGTTCCTCGCGTCGCCACTGGCCAGGACACGGCCCGACGGCCGAACTAAGAAGGCAACCGCGATGAATGCCCTTCGGACGTCGCTGCGCGTCTTCTTCTCCTACCTGCACGAAGCGGGCTACATCGACCAGAACCCCGCCAGGCTCATCCGCCGAGCGGTCTGCTCACCTCCCCCGCCGCGGGCTTTCACCGACGACGAGCAGAAGCGGCTCCTCGCCCGATTTGATAAGGCAGGCGACGACGTCGAAAGGCGCGACCGCACGCTTTTCACGACGATGCTGACGACCGGCATTCGGATCGGGTCAGCCGTCGCGCTCGACGTCAGCGATATCGATCTCGACGCAGGTGAGCTCTGGGTACGGATCGCCAAGCGCGACGCGCCCGAGCGCGTGCTCATCCCCGAGAAGACGGTCGCCATGCTACGGGAGTGGATTGGCGACAGGAAGGACGAGGCATTGTTTCCGGGTGCGAACGGTCGGCGGATCACCACCCGGCACGCCGCCCGCCGGTTTGCTCGCTGGTGCGCGGTTGCCGGGATCACCAGGGCGACGGGGACACATGCGCTTCGCCACAGCTTCGGGCAGCGCGTCTACGAGCGGACGGGTGACATCTTGCTGGTGAAGACGGCGATGCGGCATCGGTCGGTGGCGAGTACGATCGTCTACTCAGTCGCAAGCCGATCGCGAACTCGGGCCGCAATCGAAGACCGGTAAGAACGTGATCCGCGACCGATCCCAGCTCATTTCGCAGCAGCACGGTGTCGGAGATTAAGCCGAATCTCGTTGCGACCTCGCGACGCCGCAGTGAGCATTCGATTCGGACCTGACGGGAGCGAGCCGCGAACGTAGGGGCCGCAGAAGATTCGGTTTCGGAAGGCCTCGATCCGCAAAAACGAGTCGAGGATACACCAAGGACATCTTCGGGAATTTCTTAAGTCTGCTGCAATCTCCGCTGGCTCAATCGATTATCAAAAAGGGCCGATTTGACCGTTGACGACGGAAGCCTTTCGAATACCTTTTCCTCAAGCGCCGACGTCGTCGCAAGTTTCTCGCAAAGCGTCACCAGCCTATCGAGGATTTGGAGAATACTCATACTAACGATATTTCGCCTGTACGATTGGAATCCAAGAAGTACGGTCTCGAGTATCTAAGGTTCATGACGTCCGTAGCGGGCGGCTACGGCAACGACACTCACAAATCATCACTGATCGAATAGGAGGGAGTCATGAGTTCCGAATGGCGTTGCTCGGAGTGCAAGATGCTTCTCGCAAGAGTCCGAGAAGATGGACGGCTTCACATCCGGATGAAGCGCGGCAGTGAGTACATCGTCAACCAAAGTCCGGCTACAAGCACTTGCAAGAGATGTGGTTCGTTGAACGAGTACTCAGCAAAGTAGACGGGAACGTACCGCAGTTCGAATTGGACCGAAAGAGGCGCAAGACGCCCAACGAAGAGCCCATGTGAGGCGCACGACGCCCGGCCGCTAGAAAGCCGAGGTGTCGCGTTGCACGTTCAAAGTTCCAGACCGGACTCCCCTTCCACCCAGTTGTCTCAAGAGCGCGCCCAAGGAGAGCGTTCTATCACCGCCCAAGCCTCGCCCACTTGGAGCAGCGCCCCCATCGTTGTGAGCGACTCGCCCTGTGCATCGGTCGAGCCGCGCCAACCGTGTACGAAGCACGTCGTGCCGGGGGCCGGCCCGGTATCGATGAAGACGACTGCTCGCTCCTCGAAGATCACCGACTTCCTTGAACGGGAAGTCTACCCGCGCCTTGCTGTAGAAACTGCCTACTCGCACGAGGCGCACGCCTGGAAGACTCGGTCCGATCAGAAGTACCGCGGCGGATGTCCATTCCATCAAAGCAAGTCAGGTACTTCCTTCGCGGTGACGCCGGGGAACCTACTGTTCTGGTGTGCCGGGTGCGGCACGGGCGGCTCGGCGATCCAGTACCTCGCACGGCTCCGGGGCATGCCGGACCCGGTTCGCGGTTACAACTTCATCGAGCTCGCACGCGAA
>BQJX01000091.1 GCA_021604925.1 Gemmatimonadota bacterium | reverse complement strand
TGCGCTCCATCCGCCCCCCCTAGTCGCCCGTCGTGTGGACGTCGGTCGCCACCGGCGTGCTTCCGGGCGTGCACGGGATCACGGACTTCGTGGTCCGTCGCGACGGCGAACGCATTCCGGTGACCAGCAACCTGCGACGCGCGCCGGCGATCTGGAATCTGGCGCCGCAGCTCGGCTTCACCAACACGTTCGTGAACTGGTACGTCACCTGGCCGGCCGAGCCCACCTTGGGAGTGATCATCTCGGATCGGGCCGACCTGCCGGGACTGGACCAGCGCGTCTTTCCCGAGGAGCTGACGGCACTGGTGGACTCGGTGCGCGCGGAGGTGGACGCGCACGCGGAGCGGGACGTGGCTCGCTTTACGCGGCAGGGGGCGTTCTTTGGCCAGTGGCGTCAGGAGCAATGGGGACAGGTGCGACGGTCGCTGCGCATCCTGGACGACGTGGTGCGGCACGATCTCGTCACGCTGGAGACGGCGCGCGCCGTGATCACCCGGCACCAGAGCGACGTGACCGCGCTGTACTTCCGCGGCAACGACAACACGCAGCACCTGTTCTGGAAGTACCGCCTGGCGGACCGCGGCGAGCGCATCGCGTCCGATCTCTACCCCGAGTTGGAGATCGACGACGTGCAGGCACTGGCCCCGGTGGTGGAACGCTACTACGACTTCGCGGATGAGCTGCTCGGGGAAACGCTGGCCATGCTGGATCCGGCGACCGCGGTGCTGGTCGTGTCCGACCACGGGTTCCTCACGAACAGCGAACGCAGCCGCTGGTTCCGGATCAATCGACTCCTGGAACTCGGCGATCTGGCCGAGTTGGCTCCCGGGGGTGGCGGCGCGGCCGACTCGGCGGCCAGCGTGGTGTGGGATCCGGTCGAGCCCACGATTGACGCGCGACGCATCCTGCGGCCCGGGGGCGCTTCGGAGAACCCCGCGCGGGACCTGGAGCGCGCGCAGCGTTTCCTGGAAGGACTGCGCACGGACGTCGGCGAGGAACTGTTCGTGAGCACGGCCCTGGGCGAAGACGCTCGCGGTCCACGACTCGCCGTGGTCTTTGCGAGGCGGCTCGAAGGGGATCGCCTGGTGGGCGAGAGCATCGACGTGCCCGTGTCCGAGTTCCACGCACCCGAAGGTCACTCCGGCGACCACCGGATGAACGGGTTCCTGCTGGCGGCGGGCGGGCCGTTTCGACAGGGCGTTCGCGTGAACGGATCCCGCGCGGTTGACCTGGCGCCCACCGTGCTTCATCTCGTGGGCGCGCCGGTGGCCCTGGACATGGAGGGCGTGGTGTTGACCGATCTTCTCTCGCCGGAGTGGCTACGCGAACACCCGGTGCGCGCGGTGGACAGCTACGGATTGCTGGAAGACGACGGGCAGGACGCCATCTCCACCGAGGCCGACGAACGGATCCGCGAAGAGCTGGAAGCGCTCGGCTACCTCCGCTAGACGCGGCTCGGCATCCGCGAGCTGGACGCGGCGGCCGCCGGGCGCGCGGGCGGTGCTACTCGTCGGCGTCGGCCCGGGGCTCGTCGCCATCGTCCTGGTCATCTTCGCCTTCGGCTTCGTCTTCCTCGCGATCCTCGTCGTCGCGCGGATCGTGGCGGGCGAGTTCATCTTCGAAGGCCAGCTTGGAGAGATCCGGCATCCGCTCCAGGAAGAGCACGCCGTCCAGATGGTCCGTCTCGTGCTGAACGACGGCCGCCGCGTACCCTTCGAACTCGAACGACTGCCGCTGTCCGTGCCGATCCAGGCACTCCACGAGCACCACCTCCCACCGCTCGGTGAGCCCGCGGATTCCGGGGATGGAGAGACAGCCCTCCCACAGCCCGATGCGGCCCTCCTGGGGAAACGAGAGGACCGGATTCACGATCACGTACGGTTCGGGCCGGCCGTGACCGGGCGGAGCCGGCGGATCCATCACGAAGATCCGCAGCGACCGATGCACCTGAGGTGCCGCCAGGCCCACGCCGCGCTCATCCACCATGGTCTCCAGCATGTCGTCGATGAAGGCCTGGAGGGCCGGTTCTGCCAGTGCGTCCAGCGGCACGGGGTCGGCCACGGTGGTGAGCACCGGATGCCCCATTCGCGCCACCTTGAGAATCGCCATGGGTCGCTCCTGGCCGCGGCAGGCGGCCGATTCTCGGAATCGTCTCGGTCCGGGCGGGCAGTCTAGTCGCAGGGCGCCGGAAACGCCAAGGGCTCGCTCAGAAGGGCCCCAGAGAGCGTCTCCGGGCCCATCTGGACAATTCCGGGGGGTTTTGCTATGAGTGGAGCCTGTACGTGCCGTTCCTCGAACTTCCAGGAGTGCCCATGCGTCGGTCCGGATTCCGCTCATGGCTCGCGGCAGCGGCCGTTCTACCCTTGCTGCTGACCGGCTGTCGGGACGAACGTGGGCCGGTCTCGCCCCCCGACACCGGGATTCTGGACGGCGACGGGATATTCGGCACCGCGGTGGTCACCACGGCGTACTACGCGTTCCAGAACGCAATGGTGGCGCTGACGCTGGGGCTCCACGAGGATCCCGCATTCAATGCGATCGTGGTTCCCTCCTGCCACACGGACGATCCCGCGAACGCGGCCCGCATCAGTCAGGACGCCACGGACGAGGACCTCTACCAGATCACGTTCGGCAGCGGACCCGCGTTCCCGTTCATCACCAACTGCGGGATCGATCAATTCGCGTTCGGGGGCACCCTGTCGGTCCGGTTCCTCCAGACCGAGGGGGGCCTCGTGTACGAGGTCATCCTGCCGTACAACCATGTGACCGAGCTTCCGGAGGCGGTCTCGCTTACCTTGCCGGGACAGTTCGGAAGCTTCACGCTCCGGATCACGGCGCCCGAGGGCCCGCTGCTCTGCACCATGGAGAGCGCCGGCGCACGCCACGAGGGCAGGGTCCACATGGAAGGCACCGTGCGCCTGGAGGACCGGGCCCAGCCGTTCCTGCTGATCCAGGAGTTGCAGTTGGAGTACGAGCTCACCGAGCCCTCGCCGGGGGTGTTCGAGTTCGGCCGCTGGCCGTCGGGTTCCTACGCCACGGCCACGCACACCGCGCCGCAGATCGGGTCCGGCCTCGTGGCCGCGTACCCCACGGTGGTCACGTTCAACGGAGTGGGCGGGGCGTCGTTCGAACTCGGCGTCTACGACTGCGACGTGAACCTGGCCACGGGCGAGAATCCCTGCGAGAACCTCTGATCCAGGACCGCCGCCGGGTTCGCTCGGTCGCGTCACTCTACGGGTGGAGATGCCCCTCGGTCCTCGGGACCGGGGGGCTTCTTCTTGGCACGGCCCTGCTCCCGGAGAGCCTGGCGGAGCAGGAACTCGATGTGCCCGTTCACGCTGCGAAGCTCGTCGTCCGCCCAGCGGCGGATGTCTTCCCACACCTCGGGCGAGATTCGTAGCAACAGCTTCTTCTTCGACACGAAACGCACTCCCTGGCCCGTCGATGCCGACCCGGCGTCGGCTCGACGGGCGGATGGACTAGTACAGGGAACCGGCGTTCAGGATCGGCTGGGCATCGTGCTGTCCGCAGAGGACGACCAGCAGGTTGCTGACCATGTTCGCCTTCCGCTCCGGATCGAGATCCACCACGCCACGCTCGGACAGGTGCCGAAGCGCGTCTTCCACCATGCCCACCGCGCCTTCCACGATCTTGGCGCGCGCCGCGATGATGGCGTCCGCCTGCTGCCGTTGCAGCATGGCGCCGGCAATCTCCGGCGCGTACGCCAGGTGCGACAGTCGCGCTTCGATGACGCGCACGCCGGCCCGGGCCAGGCGCTCCGACAGCTCCGACTCCAGCTGCTTGGACACGCGGTCGATGTCGCCGCGCAACGACGGCTCCTCCGAGTCCTCCCGGTTGTCGTACGAGTAGGATGTGGCCAGGTGCCGGACTGCGGATTCGCTCTGCGTGTCCACGTATCCCTCGTAGTCATCCACGTCGAACATCGCCTCGGCCGTGTTCTTGACTTCCCAGACCAGCACGGCCGCGATCTCAATCGGATTGCCTCCGCGATCGTTCACCTTGAGCTTCTGGCCGTTCAGGTTCCGCGCGCGCAGCGAAATGCGCTTCCGGATCGTGAACGGATTGACCCAGTAGAATCCGTTCGTCTTGACGGACCCCACGTACTTTCCGAAGAACAACAGCACCGCGGCCTGATTCGGCGCGACGATGAAGAACCCGAACGACATGAAGACACCGAGCAGCAGAAGCGCGACCCCTGTGATCAGCGGCGCCACCAGTTCGGCCTCCGCTCCGCTGATGATCAGAGCCAGCGCAAACAGATCGATGACGATATTCACGACGAGCATCATTCCGCCGTGGGCGGGCTTGCGAGTGACTTCCTTGGTCATGGTCTTCCTCCTAGGGTGATACCGTGATGATATCACATTAGTATCGGTACGAGGAAGACCCGGCGGAAGTTCCGTGAGCGGCCCAGGAAAAGGCGGCGGGAATTCGTATCGTAGAGGGTGTTCGCAGGGCGGGCAGGCGTGGAAACGCGCTCCGAAGCGGTTTGGAGCCCAACTCGGGCGGGATCCGCGGGATCAGGCGGAGAGGATCTCCCCGTCGTCCTCGCGGCCGAACACGCGCCCCACGACGGTGATGAGCTCCTCGTAGTCCAGCGGCTTGCGAAGGGCGTCCGCGGCGCCGAGGCTGACGGCCTTTTCCAGGAGGTCGTAGCGGTGGAAGGGCCCGCCGCCGGTCAGGGCAATGACCTGGGTGCCCGGATGGTCCTGGGCGATCCGGCGGATGATCTCCAGCCCGTCCATATGCGGCATGATCATGTCGACAATGACACAGCCGAAGTCCTGCCGGTCAAGCGCGTCCAGCCCGGACTGCCCATCTCCCACCGTGGTGACCGCAAAGCGGGCCCGGGAGAGCATTTCCTCCAGCATCTTCCGAACCTGGACGTCATCGTCGATGACGAGGACCCGATCCATGCGATTCCCCCGGGTGGCACGATCCAGCAACGAACCGGCGCCGGGCCGGATCCGGCCCAGCAAGCTACTATCCTCCAACGCTCCCGCGGTAGCAACCCCGCCGCGCGCTTTTTCCGCCGCGCGGCTCCCGCGCCGCGCCGAAACCGGCTTCCGGCCCGGCCATCCGGCCATCGCGGACGCTCAGTAGCGCGGCATGGACGAGTCCACGTCCGTCGCCCACGCGTCGACGCCGCCGCGGAGGTTCTTCACCTTGGAGAAGCCCACGCCGCGCAGGAAGTTCACCGCCTGCGCCGACCGAAGCCCGCTATGGCAATACACCACCATCTCCCGCGCCGAATCGAGCTGATGGAGCCCTTCCAACAGGCGCGGCAGCGGGATGAGCTCGGATCCCGGGAGATGGCAGATGGCGTACTCGTCCGGGTTCCGCACGTCGAGCAGGAAGACGGAGTCCCCGTTCCCGAGCTTGCCGTGCAGTGCGCGCGGCTCGATCTCGAACTCCGCATCCAGCCGCTGCTGCTCCTCGAAGTCGGGAATCCCGCAGAACTGTTCGTAGTCGATGAGCTCCGTCACGGTGCGGTTCTCGCCGCACATCGGGCACTTCGGGTCGCGGCGCACTTTCATCTCGCGGAATCCCATCGCCAGGGCGTCGTACAGGAGCAGGCGCCCGACCAGCGGCTCGCCGATCCCCAGCGCCAGCTTGATGGCTTCGGTCGCCTGCACCAGCCCCACCAGCCCCGGCAGAATCCCCAGCACTCCGCCCTCCGCGCAGCTCGGTACGAGCCCGGGCGGCGGCGGCTCCGGATACAGGCAGCGATAGCACGGTCCCTCCGGATGGCAGAACACGGTGGCCTGCCCCTCGAACCGGAAGATCGAACCGTAGGCGTTCGGCTTGCCCAGCATCACGCAGGCGTCGTTCACGAGATAGCGCGTGGGGAAGTTGTCCGTGCCGTCGGCAATGATGTCGTAGCCGTCGAGAATCCGGAGCGCGTTGGCGGACGTCAGGCGCTCCTCGTGCAGGACCACGTTCACGTGCGGATTGATCTCGGCGAGCGTTTCCTGCGCGGAGATCACCTTGCGCTTCCCCACGTCCGACGTGCCGTGAATGATCTGCCGATGCAGATTGGACTCGTCCACTTCGTCGAAGTCCACCAGGCCCAGCGTGCCCACCCCGGCGGCCGCGAGGTAGAGCGCCAGCGGCGAGCCGAGCCCCCCGGTCCCGATGCACAGGATGCGGGCGTCCTTCAGCTTCTCCTGACCCTGCAGGCCCACCTCCGGCATGATCAGATGACGGGAATAGCGTCGGATCTCTTCCATGGAGAGCTGGGCCACGGTCAGTTCCCCCCCGCCACGGACGGCACGATCGACAGCACGTCCCCCGCGGCAATGACGGTCTGGGAGCGATCCAGATGGCGAATGTCCTCGTCGTTCAGGTACACGTTCACGAAGCTGCGAATCTCACCGGCGTCATCGAGCAGGTGGCGGCGCATGGCGTCGTGCTGGGCGATGAGCGCCTGCAGGACTTCGCCGACGGTGGCTCCCGCCGCTTCCACGGTGGACGCGTCCCCCACGTACTGCCGCAGGGGAGTCGGGATCAGGATCTTGACCATCGTTCATGCACCTCCCGATTGGGGTGGGTGGAGGGTGGGTTCCGGAAGAAACTCGGTGCGATCTTCGCTGAGCCGCCAGGACGTCAGGGCCCCGGGCCGCCCGTTCGCCACCGCCAGGATCACGTAGGAGAACCACGGAAACGCGTGATCCAGGTCGTACTGCGACGGGCGCGCCGGGTGATCCGGATGCGAGTGGTAGAAGCCGAGGAGGGACACTCCGGCCGACGTGGCGTGCGCTTCGGCGGCCAGGTAGTCCTGATCCGTGATGAGAAAGCGGTGGTGCGCCGCGTCCGCGCGCGCGTTCTCGATTCGCAGCGTGCTCCGGACGATCCGCCGGTCCCCCTGGGCGCTCCCCAGCAGCGCGCCGCAGCACTCGTTCGGATAGGTGGCGGCGCCGTGCTCCTCGATCTCGCGGCTCACCGCCGCGCTCCACTCGATCGACACGTGTGCACCTCCGTAAAAAAAACGGCCCCCGCCCGGTTGGCGAGGGCCGCAGCCACCATCTCTGCCGCCCGCCCGGTTACGCCGAGAAGGAACTCCCACAACCGCACGTACCGGTCGCATTCGGATTCGAGATCTTGAAGCCGGACCCCTCGATTGTGTCCACGAAGTCCACCTGCGATCCGCGCAGGTAGTCCATGCTGAAGGTGTCCACCAGGACTTCGAACCCTTCCTTCATGGGAAGCCGGAAGTCCGTGTCCCGCGGGTCGTCGAACGCGAACCCGTACTGGAAACCCGAGCAACCGCCGCCCTCCACGTAGATCCGGACTCCCTTGCCCGACATCTCTTCGGAGTTGAGGATCTCGTGCATCTTCGTCGATGCAATGGTGGTCACGTCGACGCTGGGCATGTTCGCCATCAGTTGGTTCTCCTCACGATTCCAGGGTGCCCCTGTTTTCCAGGGCCACGCGAGCCTGCTCGCGCTGCTCCCGGTACACTCCGCACGCTCGACAGTCCGCCGTGGCCCTGCCCGAATACGCGCGATCCACTCTTCCCAGGGTGGGCGACCCCGGCGACTCCCGGCACGGACTCTCTTCCTTGCCGGCCTGCTCCAGCACCGCCCAGCACGGCACGAACTTGAGAAGCATGGACAGCCCGTGCAGGCTGACTCCCGCGCTTCGGTTGATGTCCTGCACACATCCCAACCACTGCAGATCGTTCTCCGAGTACACGCGCCGATTGGAGCAGCGCTCGGGCTCGATCAGGCCGATCCGCTCGTAGGACATCAGCGTGCGCGGATGCACCCCGAGCCTCCGGGAGGCATCCCCAATGGCAATCTTCCCCGGAGCGGACTTCGACCGTGGTTTCATGGTTCTACCCTACGCTTGATAGAAATTTGTGTCAAGTAGTGGCCGGGAGACGGGACAAACGCGGATCCCCCTGACCCCAGCGGATTCGGGCGTTGTGTTATCTTGGCGGGATGCGAACCGATTCCACGTTCCTGTTCATCCGTCCAGGCGCCCTGGCGATGGCACTGGCGCTGCTGGGCCCGACGCCCCCGGCCGAGGGTCGCACCCGGGTCGTGCCCACGCCCGCCGCCTCGATTGCCGCCGCCCTGGCGGAATCCGGCCCCGGGGACACGGTGCTGGTGGAAGCGGGCACCTACCTCGAACAGGACCTGGCGCTTCCCGCCGGAGTGGTCGTCCGCGGAGCGTCCCGCAGCGACGTGGTGATCGATGCCCAGCAGTCCGCCCGCCACTTCACCGTGGCCGCGGGCGAAACGCCGGCCGAGCTGCACGGACTCACCCTGCGCAACGGCACCGCCCGGGGCCGACGCGACCCGGATGGCGGCTCCGTCCGGCTCGCCCGGGACGCGGCCGTGCGGATCCGCGACTGTCGGTTCGAGTC
>BQJX01000090.1 GCA_021604925.1 Gemmatimonadota bacterium | reverse complement strand
TGGCCACCCTGGGCGGGCCTCGATTCTCGGTGCGCGCCCGGCACTTCGTGCTGGCGACCGGCGGCATCGAGAACGCGCGTCTGCTGCTCCACTGCACGAAGGACGATCCCCAGGGGCTGGGCAACCGCCACGATCAGGTCGGTCGCTACTTCATGGACCACGTGTTCCGGCTGAACGATCCCGGTCTGGTCACGCTGGCCGCGTCGCCGAACGCGCTGTCGCTCTACGAGCGCTTCGACACCGACAGCTTTCTCGGGCACCTCACGTGGGGACGCTTCACGCTGCGCGCCGACGCCCAGCGCCGGCACCGCGTCCCGCACCACGGGGTGGGTCTGGGACCGATTCCGGCGGAGGCGCGGGCGCGCATTCCCGCGCTGGACGCGGTGGCCGCGGCCGCCGCGGAGGTCACGCGTCCCGTCGGCGACGACGCAACGCCGCCCACGCCGTGGTACGTGGGCATGCTGGGACTGGATCTGGAGATGACGCCGGATCCGTCCAATCGGGTGCGGCTGGGAGACCAGCGCGACGAGCTGGGCATGCGACGGGCCACGCTGGAGTGGAAGCTGACCGACGAGGATCGCGCGCACGCGCTTCGGTTCCTGGACGTGTTCGCGACGGAGCTGGGCCGCTCGCTGGGGGGACGCGCCAACGTTCGACTCAAGGACGACTTCGACTGGAGCCGCTTCCAGTACGCCGCGCACCACCTGGGCACCACGCGAATGCACCGCGACGAGAAGCGCGGCGTGGTGGACGAGCAGGGTCGCGTGCACGGCCTCGACAACCTGTTTGTGGCGGGAAGCTCCGTCTTCCCCACGTCCGGCGTGGTCAATCCCACGTTCACCATTGTCGCGCTTGCGCTGCGACTCGCGGACCGGCTGCGGAGTCGGCTGGATTCGGGAGCGGACCGATGAAGCGGCGCACGTTTCTGGTCACGCTGGGCGGCGCCGTCGCCGCGGCGGGCGGCCTCACGCTGGTGATGCGGAGGATGGGCGATTCACGCGGGCCGGCGTTGACCACCGTGAACTGCCCGGACTCCGGGCCGCTGGAGCTCCACCTGCGGGACTTCTTTGCCGATCCGGAGAGCGTGCGCCCCCTCGGCCGGCGGGTGCTGAGCGGAGCCAGGGTGCGGCCCTCCGTGCAGGAGTTGGTGGCCCGCGTCTTCCGGGGAGACCAGTGGCCGACGGCCTGTCGGCTCGGACCGCGCACCGTACTCCAGCAACAGATCCGGGCCGACTTTGCCACGGGCAACGTGGTGACCGTGGACGGCTGGATCCTCTCGCGCACGGAAACGGATCTCTGCGCGCTCGCCGAACTGGCTTCGTCGTCATGAGCGATTCCCCGACCGGAGGCGGTGTGCGAACGCTGGTATTCACGGCCCTGGCCGTGGGGCTGGGGCTCCTGGTGATCGAGGGAGTGGCCGCGGTCGTCCTGTCCGCGCTGGGCGAGCCCACCGCCGCGATCCCGGTGGCCGAGAGACGCCATACCCGCTACGACGAGGAACTGGGCTGGGTGAACGAACCTTCGCTCCAGGTGAAGGATCTCTACGGGCCGGGACGAACGCTCACCACGAACGCCCAGGGATTCCGCGCCACCCACGACTTCGACCCGGAAGTGCCCGCGGGTCGGGTCCGGATCCTCTGTTCCGGGGACTCGTTCACGCTCGGTTGGGGGGTCGATGACCAAGACACCTGGTGCGCGGCGCTCGAACGGGTCGACCCCCGCATCCAGACGGTGAACCAGGGGCAGGGCGGCTACGGCGTCGATCAGGCGTATCTTTGGGCGCTCCGCGAGGAGGACGCGCTGGATCATCAGGTGCACGTGTTCGCCTTCATCTCGGAGGACTTCCAGCGCATGCGCTACGATCGCTTCTTCGGGTACGGCAAGCCGATGCTGCAGCTCGTGGATGAGGTTCCCACCATCGACGGCGTGCCGGTTCCCCGCCCGGCCGGAAGTTCCGGCCGCTGGTGGGCCGCCACGCGCACGGGACGCCTGATCCTGCGGGTGACCGCCCGCAGCGTGGATCCGGCGCCGGAGCCCAGGCTCGCCCTCTCCGAGGCCACGCGCATCGGGGTGGCCGCCATCGCCCAACTGCACCGCGACCACGAGCGCCGCGGACGTCAGTTCGTGGCGGTCTGGCTGACCACCCTTCCCGAGTACCAGTCCCAGGGCGTGGACCCGCTCCGGGAGACCGTCATCGCGAACCTGCGCGCCGCGGGAGTGCGGACCATCGATCTCACGGGCGACTTCCGATCGCTGAGCCCCTCCGAGGTGGAACCGCTCTTCCTGCTTCCGAACGACGCCCTCTTTCCGGCGGCGGGACGTCACTACTCGGAACTCGGCAACGAGTTCGTGGCCGAGGCGCTCTGGAAGCGCCTCCAGCGGCTTCCCGAGTTCAGCCCGGCGGAGCGCTCGCCCTGATGGAACTGGCGATCCTGGTTCCCGCCGCCGTGCTCGCCTCCGCGATCTCCGGCGCCATCGGCATGGGCGGGGGAGCCGTTCTCATCGCCGTGATGGCCATGCTGCTCGACCCGCTTCTGGTCGTGCCGATCCACGGCGTGGTGCAACTCACCAGCAATCTCACGCGGTCCATCACCCTGATCCGCCGCGTCCGCTGGTGGGTCGTGGCCCTCTACTGCCCGCCGATGATCCTGGGGGTCTGGCTCGGGCTCCAGCTGTACCGCGGCGCCGGGATGCCGTGGTTCAAGCCGGCCATCGGCGCCTTCGTGCTGGCGTCGCTGTTGTGGAAGCGCTTCAAACCCAAGCGACTGATCACGCCGCGGTGGGTCTTCGCCCCCGCGGGGCTCGGCGGCGGATTCCTGACCATCACCGTGGGGGCGGCGGGGCCGTACCTGGCCGCGTTCTTCCTGCGCGATGACCTGGACCGCAAGGAGGTCGTGGCCACCAAGGCCATGATCCAGACCTTCGGGCACTTCCTCAAGATCCCGGCGTTCCTGTCGATCGGCTTCGACTACACCGCGCACCTGGGGATGATCCTGCCGCTGCTGGGCGCCGTGATCCTGGGGACGTTCCTGGGGACGCGGCTGTTGCACCACATGTCCGAGAAGACGTTCGGCTTTGCCTTCCGATGGATCCTGGGGCTGCTCGGGGTGCGGCTGGTGCTGACTCCCTGGTGGTAGTCGTCGGGAGATCGGCACCGCGCACGCCCGTTCAGTCGGTCAGGTACTTCGTCCGGTTCCCGTAGCCGCGATGCGTGGACAGCGCAAAGACCCCCAGCAGGGCCACGTAGAAGAAGAAGTACACCACCAGCACGATCTCCAGCAGCCCCGCGACGGCCGCCGCACAGAACACCATCGCCTGGACGCCGCCGATCGTCTCGAGGTTCTTCACGATGGTGTGCAGGCGGCTGACCGCGCCGGCGGCGGGCTGCTTCGACGAGCGGCTGCCGGCCAGCGAGTCGCCGAACCGGATCAGCAGCACGCGATTGATGAGCCGCATGTACAGCGACAGCATGGAGACTCCCGCGCCCGCCATCAGCACCAGGACGGAGGGATCCGCGACTGTCCGCCCCACCTCGGCCAGCGCCAACGTGAAGCTTCCGTCCGGCACCCCGTACACGCCGATCGCCAGGCAGAACGGCAGGAACGAAGCGATCACCATGCCGGTGGCGTAGTCCACGAACCCGCCGAAGTTGTCACGGATCTTCAGCGCGCGCGCCATGGTGCCGTCGGTCACGTCGATGATCTGCCACAGGAACACCAGTGCCGTACCGCAGATGCGACCGGTCGAACCGCCCGCGGCCACCAGTCCCAGAATCGCGAAGACCAGCAGCAGGGAGAAGTAGTTCACCTGCCGCGGCGTGGTCCCCATGCGGATCGCGAGCCACGCCAGGTACGGTCCGAACGGACGTGAGAAGGAAACCAGGGCGTAGCCCCGGTCGTTCACGGCAGCGTTCGCCGCCTTGATGTCGCTGAGTGCGGGAGCCGTCATCTAGTCTCGTGGCCTCCATGCGAGTGCCTTCGCCAGGTCGGAGACCTCGTGGGTCTCGATCATGTTCATTCGATTCCCGGAGTTCGGATAGCCCACCGACGTGACCAGGATCATGTCCTCGTTCTCGATCTCGCCCCGGTGCCACAGTTCCTCCAGGCACTGGGCGATGTGGTCCGTGCTCTCGCGGGAGAACGGAACGTCCACCACGACTCCGCGCGTGCCCTGGAACAGGTTGAAGGCCCGGGCGGCCGACGCGTCGTTCGTGACGGCCAGGATGGGCTGGCTGGGCCGCCTGGCCGAGATCATGCGCGCCGAGAACCCGCCCAGGGTCACGGTCACGATCTTGGTGATCGGCAACTGCCGGCACATGGTCGCGATGGCTTCGGCGATGACCTCCGGGATCGACACATCGTCGGATCGCTCGGACTCGGCGCGATGCTCGTGCTTCTCGGCCGACTCGATGACGCGACTCATGATCTCGACGGCATCGTTCGGGTTCAGGCCCACGGCCGTCTCGCCGGAGAGCATGGTGGCGGCACAGCCGTCGAACACGGCGTTCGCGATGTCCGTGACCTCGGCCTTGGTCGGGAACGAGTTGTCGATCATGGTATGCAGCATTTCCGTCGCCACGATCACGGGTTTCGCGTTGGCGCGCGCCGCCTCAATGATCTGCTTCTGCATCACGGCCAGGTTCTCGAGGTTGGTCTCCACCGACAGGTCGCCGCGGTCGATCATGATCGCATCCGACGCCGCGATCACCTCGTGCATATTGTCCAAGCCGCCCTGGTTCTCGATCTTGGAGACGATGCGCGGAGCCGGGCCCTGGATCAGGCCGCGGATCGCCTCCACGTGCTTGGCCGACTCGACAAAGCTGATCCCGATGTAGTCGGCGCCCTGCTCGCACGCGAATGCCACGATCTTCCGGTCGCGGTCGGTGAGCAGCCGGGTCCCGAGCTTGACGTAGGGAACGTTGATGCCCTTGGTGCTCTTGAGCTGACCGCTCGTCTCGGCGCGGCATCGGATGTCCACGCCATCGATCGACAACACGGTGAACCGCAGCGTTCCATCGTCCGCCAGGATCACGTTCCCGACCGAGAGATCCGCGTGCAGATGGCTGTAGTTCACGGGCACCTTCCGCGTGCCGTCGTGCGTGGTGTCCGTGGTCAGGATGAGCTCATCGCCCTTGAGAAACGTGGGTTCGTGTTTCAGCTGGATCGTGCGGATCTTGCGCCCCGGGATATCCAGCAGAATGGGAACGTCCGGGACCACCTCGCGCAGGAGGCGGATCGCGTCGGCGTGCCAGTCCAGGTCCCCGTGCGACAGGTTGAGTCGCGCCACGCCCAGACCGGCTTCCCGCAGCGCCCGGATCGCCGAGGCGCTGTTGGTGGCCGGGCCGATCGTCGCCACGATCTTCGTTCGTCCGGTGGGGTGCCACAGCGTCGCCCTGGCCGGGCCGGAAGACGCCGGGCGCACATCGGTCAGGCTCATCGGAACTCCTCCCACGGACCTCGGTCCTTGCCGGTTCTTTGCACTCCCCTCCTCCATCGGCCAAGTCCGTGCGAACTTTGACCTCTTTTGACTTCCGCATGCGGGTTCCAGGCAGTGCACGGAGACCCTGGGCAACGCTGAAACCCGCGCGGGCCGGCGATTTGACCGTGGCTTCGCGGATATGGGAGAATGGATGCGCACGGGCGATCGCCCCCGCCCTCAGCCGCCGGAACCACTCCATGCTTCGCATCCTGCTTCGGCATTTCGCCGTTCTCGGCGTTCTGGGCGCCCTTCATCCGGGAATCGCCGGCGCGCGGACCTGGTCCGTAAACCCGGACGGCACCGCCGACGCCCTGACCATCCAGGCCGGCTTGGCCCTGGCCGCCGACGGCGACTCGGTCGTCGTCGCGTGCGGCACCTATCTCGAGTACCAACTCGTCATGAAGAGCGGTGTCACGCTCATCAGCGAGACGGGGCAGCCGGACTGCGTCACGATCGACGCGGAGGGCCGCGGTCGCGTCTTCTACTGCCTGAGGGTCTATGAGGGCGCCATCGTGGGGTTCACCGCTACCGGCGGATCGGCGAACTACGGGGGCGGCATCTTCTGCGTGTCACTGTCCGCGCCCCGTCTTGAGAACTGCGTCTTCACGGGCAACCGGGCGATCGTCGGCGGCGGTGCGTACCTGCATCACTCCCCCCTGGTCGTGGAGAACTGCGTCTTCACGAACAACCAGGCGGACTACTTCGGCGGTGGGCTGGCGATCGAGGACTTCTCGGACCCGGAGCTCTTCGCGTGCGACATCATGGGCAACACGGCCGGCTCGCACGGCGGCGGCGTGTGGAGCTACCTGTACTCGAACCCCACGCTGGACGAATGCCGGATCACGGGTAACGTTTCCGGGGCCACGGGCGGCGGCGTGCACTCCATGGCGACCGGGTCGATCGCTCTCGAGAACACGCTGGTCTCCGGGAACGCGGCCGCCCAGGGCGGTGCGGTGGGGTCGTGGAGCACTAACGTGTCCCTGACCGGCTGCACGGTGACCGGGAACTCCGCGGCCGGATCGGGCGGCGGTCTCCTGGGGGATCTGGGCGCGGCATTCGTGGTGGATCGAACGATCCTGTGGGACAACTGCGCCGCGGACGGGCGCGAGGTCTCGCTGGTGGATGGCGCCTCGTCCGCCGGGTTCGAGTGCTCGGACGTGGACACCACCTGGGGCGCCTTCACCGGAGCCGCCTCCCCGGCCTGGACCGGGACGAACTTTTCCGCCGATCCGCTCTTCTGCGACGCACTGTCCTGCACCGAGGCGCCCAGTCCCACCGGCACGTTTGATCTGGGAGCCACGTCGCCGTGTCTCGAAGCGCAAACCGCCGGGTGCGGGCGCATCGGCGCGTTCGGGCCGGGTGCCTGCAATCGATCGGCGGAGTCGATCGCCGCCCGGAGCTGGGGCCGGATCAAGGCGTCCTACCGTTCGGGACTGCGCCCATGAACGCCCCGCGACCGCTGCTGGCGCTGGCGATGAGCGCCGCTCCGATCCTGGTTTTCACACCCGACGCCTACGGCGTGACATGGCGCGTGGAGCCCGACGGCTCCGGGAACGCGCCCACGATCCAGGCCGCCATCAACGCGGCCGCCCCGGGCGACACGGTCGAGGTGGCGTGCGGCACGTACTTCGAGAGTGAGATCGCCCTGCGCGACGGAGTGTACGTGACCAGCGAGACCGGGGATCCCGGCTGTGTCACGATCGACGCGCAGCAGGAGGGCCGGGTGTTCTACTGCAGCGGCGTGGACAGCGCGGCCGCCCTGGTGGGGCTGACGATCACCGGCGGGCGGGCCGACACCGGCGGCGGGATCCTGTGCAAGTCCGCGTCGACGCCACGGATCGAGTCCTGCGTGATCGAAGGAAACGTTGCCGGCGAGGGGGGCGGAATCTTCTGCTTCCACTCGTCCCCGCCGATTTCCGACTGCGTGATTCGGGACAACGAAGCACTCGCCTGGGGCGGGGGCCTCTCGTGCTACGACAACGCGTCCCCCACGGTCTCGAACTGCACCATCGAAGGGAACTCGGCCGGCGACTACGGCGGCGGCGTCTGGGCCTTCTTCTTCGCCCATCCCACGTTGGGGAGCTGCTCCATTGCCGGCAACGCCGCCGGGCTCGACGGCGGGGGCGTTCACGGGATCAGCTCGGATGCGTTGTTCACCGACTGTCAGATCGTGGGCAACTCGGCCGGGGCGCACGGCGGCGGGCTCAAGTTCACCGACTCGAACGCCACGCTCACGTCCTGCACGGTGGCGGGGAACCTGGCCATCGCCGGACAGGGAGGCGGAATCCACCTCGAGGACTCCTCACTCGACGCGGACCGCTCGATCCTGTGGGGCAACTGCGGAAGCGGGGGACGCGAAGCCCACGTCCGTTCCGACGCGACCCTGGCATTCGCGTGCAGCGACGTGGACACCACCGGGTCGTGGGTCTCCGGGGTGGGATCCACGAACTGGAACGGCACCAACTTCTCGTTGGACCCCATGTTCTGCGCACCAGCGGAGTGCGCCGCCGCTCCCAGCCTGGCCGGTGAGTACGGCCTGCAGCCCGGCTCGCCCCTCCTCGACCTCGGCGTCGGCTGCGGTGGGCCGCTGGGCGCCGGCGGGACCCAGGCGAACTGCGCCGCCACGGCCGTCATCGATCGGGGCGTGTCGTCCATCTCGGTGAGTGCGTTTCCCAATCCGTTCCGCGAACAGACGGTAATCGAGTTCGAGTTGCTCGAATCGGCGCCGGTGCATCTCACGATCTACGACGCCACCGGTCGCCGGGTGCGCACGCTGGCGGACGGACGGGCGCGGGGTCCGGGACGCCATGTCGTTGCCTGGGATGGACGCGCGGACGACGGCGCTCGCGGGGCGGCCGGCGTGTACTTCTACCGGGTGCGCACGCGGTCCGGCGAGGGGATGCATCGACTGGTACGGCTGCGGTAGCAG
>BQJX01000089.1 GCA_021604925.1 Gemmatimonadota bacterium | reverse complement strand
GTGCCGTTGGACCCCGGCTCACCGCCCTTGTAGATCAAGCGGATCACGGTCTGGCGTCCGTTCTCGTCGGGGTGGATCTCCGTGACGATCGGGCCGTCCTGCACGTCGGCGCGGATCACGTTGAACGTGCCCTCGCTGGCGGTCAGCGTGAGGTCGCGCGCGGTCTCCTGACCGGGGTCCACCATGCGCATCACGGCAAAGTTCGGGACCACGCGGATGCGCCCCGCGATCTCGCCCCGAATCGCGAGCTTCAACGTGTCGTCCGGCGCGGGCTGGTTGGTCACGATCTCAAGCGTCTCGGAGATCTTCTGCGGCTTCACGCCTTCGCGCAACCGGACCACGAACTCGTGGACGTTGCGGTCGCCCTCGACGCGCGGCGGCGTGGACTCCAGGTCGAACAGCTGGGTCGGCGAGTTGCGCAGGGTGCCGCCCAGGATCCGCGTTTCCAGCACCTTGAGCTCCAGGTGCGTATCCGACTGCAGCTGGACCAGCTGCTCGAACTCCGTGTTCGCGCCGATCTTGTTCAGCGAAACGTACTTGGGCGTCCACCGGATCGCCTTGTGGACTTCGGCGACGAGATCCACGGCCACCTGCGGCAACGCGGGATCGTTCGTGGTAATGGTCACCCGTTTCTTGACCGTGCCGTCCATGTTCTTGGAGTCGAAGGTCACGCGCACCTTCTGCGACTCGCCGGCGCGCAGTTCCGCGATGCCTTCCACGGCGGCGGCGGTGCACCCACACGAAGTCTTCACGTCCTCCAGCACGAGCACGCCATCGCCCCCGTTGGAAACCTCCAGGAAGCGTTCAAAGAACTGACCTTCCTCGATCACACCGAGGTCGATCTTGCCGGGTTTCACCTGGACGGACGGGGCCGCCGCCGACGGCGAGGTCAGCGCCAGAGCAAGCAGAGGGATCCAGAGCACCGCCAGGTGCCGCAAGGTTCGCGTGGTCATGGGAATGCTTCTCCTTCTTCGGGTAGGGGGCACGTCCCGCTGCCATTTTACACCGCGACCGGGGGTCCGGTTCATCGAATCGCCGAAATCGGTCCAGATCCGGGTCAAACCTGGGTAAATCGGGGAATCGATCGCCGGGAGAGCCGAAGGCGGTGGAGCCGACGGACGGGAAGCCGAGAGAGGCGCCCCACGGTGCGGATCCGGCGCGACGCCATCGCTACGGGGACGCCGTTTCCTTTTCCGGGCAATCGTCGTAGGCGCGGCCGCAGACGCTGCACTGGCCGTCCTTGTCGCCCATGGCGTTGGCCACGCCGCCACACGACCCCTGCAGGGGCCGACGGAACGCAAACGTGCCCAGAGAGAGGAGCCCGATCGCGATCAGGAACAGGGCGATGCCAAGTAGGAATTCCATGCGCCCAAGATAGGCGGCGGGGAGTGCCGGGTCAAGCCGGGCCGACGCGAAACGGCCGATCCGCGCTTCGCGAACCGGCCGTCAGGCGTTGCTCTGTCGCCGAGCGCCTAGCCGAAGCTGTCGAAGGCGATCATGCTGGGATCGACACCCAGTTCGTCGAGCATCTTGTCCACGGCGTCGATCATCATGGGCGGCCCGCAGAGGTAGTACTCGATCTCCGTGGGGTCCTCGTGGTTCTTCAGGTAGTTGTCCAGCGCGACCTGGTGAATGAACCCGACCGGGCCGTCCCAGTTGTCCTCGGGAAGCGGCTCGGACAGCGCCAGATGCCACTTGAAGTTGTCGTACTCCTTCTCGATCCCGTCGAAGTCGTCGATGTAGAACGCCTCGCGCAGGGAGCGAGCCCCGTACCAGAAGGTGACCTTGCGATCCCTCGTCTTCTTGGTGTGGAAGAGGTCGAAGAGGTGGCTTCGCATGGGCGCCATGCCGGCACCGCCGCCGATGAAGCACATCTCACGCTTGGTTTCCTTGGCGAAGAACTCGCCGTACGGCCCCGACACCACGCACTTGTCGCCCGGCTTCAGGTTGAAGATGTACGAGCTGGCGATTCCCGGAGGCACGTCCAGTCCCGGCGGCGGCGACGCGATCCGCACGTTCAGCATCACGCGGTTGCCTTCCGCGGGGTGGTTCGCCATGGAGTAGGCTCGGAACACGGTCTCGTCGTTGCTGGCGTGGTAGCGCCACAGATCGAACCGGTCCCAGTCGCCGCGGTACTCCTCCTCCACCTCGAAACCCTTGTAGTCGATCTCGTACGGCGGAATATCGATCTGGATGTAGCCGCCGGCGCGGAAGTCGAGAATCTCGCCGTCGTCGATGTCCAGGATCAGTTCCTTGATGAAGGTGGCCACGTTCACGTTCGAGCGGACCGTGCAGTTGAACTTCTTGATGCTGAAGATCTCGGGCTCCACCTCGATCTTCATGTCCGTCTTGACCTTCACCTGGCAGGCGAGCCGCCAGTGATCCTTCTGCTCCGCGCGCGTGAGCTGCCCCACTTCGGTCGGCAGGATGTCGCCGCCGCCCTCCAGGACCTGGCACTTGCACATGGCGCACGTTCCACCACCGCCACAGGCCGACGGGAGGAAGATCTTCTGGTTCGACAGGATCGACAGGAGCGTGCCGCCGGCCGCCACGACCGGGCTCTTCTCCTCGTCGCCGTTGATCAGGATCCGCACCGGACCCGAAGGGACCAGCTTGCTCTGCGCCACGCCGAGCAGCATGACCAGGGCCACAATGGTCCCCGTGAAGATCAGGGATGCCACACCGATGAGAGTGATCATTTCCATGATGGGTCTCTCCCCCGACCTAGAGCTGGATTCCGGCGAAGCACTGGAACGCCAGCGCCATCAACCCGGTGATGAGCATGGTGATGCCGAGACCGCGGAGTCCCGCCGGCACGTTCGAGTACCGGATCTTGGTGCGGATCGCCGCCATGGCGATGATCGCGAGCGCCCAACCCACTCCGGAACCGGACCCGAACACGACTGTCTCGGCGAGGTTGTAGTCGCGCTCCACCATGAACAGCGACGATCCCAGAATGGCGCAGTTCACCGCGATGAGCGGCAGGAAGATCCCCAACGCGGTGTACAGCTTGGGACTGTAGCGATCCAGCACCATCTCCACGAGCTGCACGGTGGCCGCGATCGTGGCGATGAACAGGATGAAGTTCAGGAAGCTCATGTCCGCGCCGGGCAGGCCCGCCCAGGCGAGCGCACCCTTCTTGAGCAGGTACTCGTGCAGCACCCAGTTCAGCGGCGTGGTGAGCGTGAGCACGAAGATGACGGCCGCCCCCAACCCGATGGCGGTCTCGATCTTCCGGGACACGGCCAGGAACGAGCACATCCCCAGGAAGAACGCCAAGAGGATGTTCTCCACGAAGACCGCGCGGACCGCAAGACTCAGATAGTGTTCCACGTCTTCCTCCTAGTGGTCTTCGGCGTAGCCGGTCATGGTGCGCTGTCCCCAGATGATCAGGCCGAGCAGAATGAACGCTCCGGGGGGAACCACCATGAGGCCCATGTTCACGTAGCCGATGTCGTACAGGAACTGCGGGACGACCGGAGCGCCGAACAGCGTGCCGGAACCGAACAGCTCGCGTCCGAACGCGACCGTGCAGAGAATGATGCCGTATCCGATGCCGTTGCCGAGCCCGTCCAGGAACGACTTGCCGGGAGGGTTCGCCATGGCGAAGGCCTCCGCGCGTCCCATGATGATGCAGTTGGTGATGATCAGGCCCACGAACACCGAGAGCTGCTTGGACACGTCGTACATGAAGGCGCGCAGCACCTGATCGGCCACGATCACGAGACTCGCGATCACGGAGAGCTGAACGATGATGCGGATCTGCGACGGGATGTGGTTGCGCATCAGGCTGATCGTGACGTTGGACGCCGAAAGCACGGCGATCACGGCCAACGACATCACCACCGCGGTCTGCATCTGAACGGTGACCGCCAGCGCGGAGCAGATCCCGAGCACCTGGACGGTGATCGGGTTGTTCTCCGACATGGGATCGGAGAGGGCCGCCTTCGACTTCTTGTCCAGCTTGACGAGGCTCGCCAAGGAGAACGACGACTTCGCGGGCGCTTGAGTGGTGCTCATGTAGTCCTCCCCGCGCCGCTCCGGAGGGTCCCGAAGTACGGCTCGTAGCGTTCCAGTCCCATCTTCACCAGCTTGGTCACGCCCCGGGACGTGATCGTGGCCCCGCTGATCCCGTCCACGTAGTGGCTGAGATCCTTGGGGTCCGAGTGTTGATCGGCCGCGGTTCCCTTCACCACGGTGACCGAGACCACGTCGCCCGCCTCGTCCAGGATCTTCTTGCCCACGAAGTTGTGCTGGAACCACGGCTTGTCGATCTCGCCGCCCAGCCCCGGCGTTTCGCCGTGCTGGTAGAACGTGATTCCCGCCACCGTGTTCAGATCCGCTTCGAGCGCGAAGTAGCCGTACAGGGTGGACCAGAGGCCCTTGCCCGAGACCGGGAACGAGTACGCACCGACCTTGCCGTCGTCGAGGCGCTGGTAGAGCGCGAGCAGCTCCGACTCCTTGGCTTCATCGATGTCCGAGGGCACGCGACCCTCCAGCACGGTCCCGTCCGGCCGAAGCACCAGGCCCACCATGCGCTCGCCGTAGATGGCGTTGACCTCCGCCTCGCCCATTCCGTCCTCGAACAGGCCCACGGACTTGAGGATGTTGCGGCGCTGATCGAAGATCAGATTCGCGTCCTGGCGATCGCGCAGCCCGATGGCGGCGGCCGAGAGGACCACACTGCACGCCAGGCACACGATGATCGCGAATCGAATCACGCGAAAATCAGACACGGGCCAGCCTCCTCTTGACGTTGCTCTGCACCACGAAGTGATCGATCAGCGGCGCAAAGACATTCATGAAGAGAATCGCAAGCATGACGCCCTCCGGGTACGCCGGATTCACGGCCCGGATCAGGACCGCCAGGACCCCGGTCAGGAATCCGTAGATCAGCTTGCCGGTGTGCGTGGCCGCCGCCGACACCGGATCGGTGGCCATGTACACGGTCCCGAACGCGAACCCGCCGAGCACCAGATGCCAGTGCGGAGGCAGATGCATGATGCCGGCCGACGTGGCGCCGGCCGACGCGTTCATGAGGAAGCCGCCCGCGAGGCCACCCGCGATCATGCTGATCATGATCCGCCAGGCGCCGACGCCCGTGCCCACCAGAATCAGCGCGCCGATCAGGCAGGCCAGCGCGGAGACCTCGCCCATGCTGCCGGGAATCAGACCCAGGAACGAATCGCGGTACGTGATTCCCTGCGCGCCGAGCGCGGTGACCACGCCGGGTCCGTGCGCCGCCGCCGCCACCGCCAGCGGCGTGGCGCCGGTGACCGCGTCGGGGCCGGCCGCCGACCAGACCGCATCGCCGGACATGTGCGCGGGATACGCGAAGAACACGAAGGCCCGGGCGGTGAGCGCGGGGTTCAGGATGTTCATCCCCGTCCCGCCGAACACTTCCTTCCCGATGATCGTTCCGAACGCGATTCCTCCCGCCACCATCCAGAGCGGCAGCGTGGGCGGACACACCAGCGGGAACAGCATTCCCGTCACCAGGAACCCCTCGTTGATCTCGTGTTTCCGGACAATCGCGAAGGTGACTTCACAGATGCCGCCGACCAGGTAGCTGACCAGGATGATCGGCAGCATGTGCCACGCGCCGTGCCCCAGGCAGGCGAGCAGCGGCGTGGGATCACCCTGGGCCAGGAGCTTCTGGTAGCCCACGTTCCACATTCCCCAGAGGATGCAGGGGATGAGCGCCACCACCACCGTGGACATGAGACGCTTGATGTCCATGGCGTCGCGCACGTGCACGCGACCCTTGGCCGTGTGCGGCGGGACAAAGAGGAACGTCTCCTTGGCCTCGAACAGCGGATAGAGCTTCTCGAACTTTCCACCCTTCTGGAAGTGAGGACGCAGTGCCTCGAACTTCTTCCAGAGGTCGCGGGTCTCTTCGAAATCCAGCCTCATGCCTCTTCCCTCAAGTGGGCCACGATTCCCTTGGAGATGATCTCACCGAACTCGATCTTGGACGGACAGACGTGCGTGCAAAGACCGCACTCGGCGCAATCCGCGAGGCCGAGGCTGTCCGACTCCTCGAAGTCCTCCACGAGCACGCTCTTCATGAGATATCCGGGCAGGATGTCCATGCCGCACACGTCCTCGTAGATGCCGGTGGCCACGTGGGCCCGAACGCCGCCGCCCAGATTGGTATCCAGGTGCTGCGCCTTGGTCGGCATCATCGCGGACGCGTAGGCCCGGTAGCGACTCAGCTTGTGGAAGCCGGGAAGCATCCAGCCCACGAACTCGGGATGGTCGCCCTCCGGAATCACGCTGAACTTGCAGTCGTACAGGCCGAGACCGCAGTCGGACGAAACCCGCACGCCGGTGAGCGGCCCGCCCGACACGAAGCGGTTGCTGGCCGGCGACGCGTCCGGATCCAGATGCGCCGCCGAAACCGCCCGCCGCGTCCGGAAGTACTGGGCGCGCACGGCGCCTTCGCCGGCGACCGCCACCACCCGGGCCACCGGGTAGCGACCGGCCCGCACCACTTCGCCGATGTCCGCGCAGTCCTGCGCGTCCAGGTACCAGACCTCGCGGCCCTTCTTGTGGGGCAGCACGTAGTGGATCTGCGCCTCGATCTTCCCGGCCGGGTACGGCCCGGAGAACGTGTGCTTCTCGCAGTTCCGCGCCTGGGAGATCGCACCCGGCACGCTGCCCTTCAGGGTGCAGGCATGGACCTTGCCCTCCGTGAGCTTGCCGAGCAGGTCCACTCCGAGTTGGAAGTCCTCTTCGCGGCCGGCCAGCGCAATCGAATAGTCGAACGGCAGCGGGTCGTTGTCGGCGGCGCCGATGAAGATGGCCTCCGGCACACGCTCCGGATCCGGGATGACCGAGAACGGACGACGTCGCAGGCTGGGCCACAGACCGGAGTCCAGCAGGATCTCCACGATCTGGGCGCGCGTGAGCTGGCGGGCTTCGTCCGGCGAGTAGGTCGAGTGCTCGACCACCGGCTCCTGCTCCGCAACGTCGATGAAGATCTCCTGGCACACCTTGCGGCGGCCAAACCGGATCTCCGAAACAACGCCGCCGGCCGGTGCCACCACCCGGATCTCCGCGCGCTTGCGATCCCGGAAGAGCGGCTGTCCCGCGGACACCGTCTCCCCTTCCTTGACCATGAGCTTGGGTTTGACGAATCGGAACTCCGTGGGGCGCACGCCCACGCGCTTGGGGCGGGCGGCGTCCACAATGGGCCCTTCGGCGCGGCCGAGCATCGGCACGTCGTAGCCCCGCTTCATTCTGTAATCGGACATCGGCAGGAGTCTCCCGGGCGAACGATTCTTACGGGTCAGGAGCGGACCCCTTGTGAATCAAATCACAATAAAATCCAACGTAAGATGTTCCTCTGGACCCCGAGTGTCAAGGCAAAGTCGGGAAAGGGAGGCTCCTCGGTGCGGATGTCGAGGCAGGCTGTACGCGGTCCGATCACGATGTGAGTGCGTTGAGGAGCCCCCCCCGCTATCGGGCGGGCCGGAGCCCCTCGTGAGGCCCATTCTCGCAAAGCCGCGCGGGACGGGTGGATCGGGAGCCGGGAGCGCCGCATCCGGGCCGGAGCCCTAGATCACGTTGCCGTCCCGCAGGTAGAACGTGGGATTCCCGGACGGGTCAAAGGCCAGCTCCAGCCGGACCAGCTCCACAATGGGCAGGAATACCCGAAGGCCCACTCCGAAACCCTGATGGAGCCGGCGCTGGTCCAGATCGTCGCGGCTGTTCCAGGCCGACCCGACATCGGCAAAGACCACGCCGGCCACGCGGATATCCACGTTGGAGACGCGACGCGGCACGAACGGGATCGGCAGCGAGAAGCGCCGCTGATCGAGAATGGGAAAGCGCATCTCCGCCGACACGCGCCCGATGTTCGTTCCGCGCTCCACCTCGGTGGGCTGTCCGCGGATCGACCCGGATCCGCCCACCGCCAGGTCGCGGTAGTCGGGGACCTGCCCCGTGGTCAGGATCGTGTTCGCGCGGGCGGCCAGCACGATCCCCCACCCCACCGACCGGTAGGCCCGGGCATCCACGATCGATCGGAGAAAGCTCACGTCCCCGGTGATCCAGCTGTTGGAGTACGACGTGCCCGCGGACGCCAGCGTGCCGCGCGTGGGATCGATCCGCACGTTTCGCTTGTCCCGCGAGATCCCCACGCCGACCGTGGGGCTCAGCTCGTTCAGACCGCCCGACGGAAACGTGCGATCCCGGGTGAGCCGCTCCAGCTGGCTGAAGAACGTCACGCCGAGTCGCGCCTGCTTGTAGTCTCCCAGGAACCGGGTGGTGGACACGGACACGGAGTTGGAACGGATCTCGTCGATGTCGGACTGCGGAAGTTCCACGCGAAGCGACACGGACAGCGACTGGCGGCGCTCGCCGATCCACGGCGTGGACCAGGAGATCGACACGCGATCCTTGTCGCCGGCGCGCCCCGTGCTGCTGAGCGATCGGTTCGCGCCGCCCAG
>BQJX01000088.1 GCA_021604925.1 Gemmatimonadota bacterium | reverse complement strand
GATCGATCCATGGCCTCAGCCACTCAGCGTCCCAAACCGGTGGTTCTGCCGCAGCTCTGCAAGGGGTGCGGTCGTTGCATCGAAGCGTGCCCCCGCGATTGCATCGAGATGGGGACCGAGATTGATCAGCAGTCCGGCCTGGTCCCGGTGACGATCGACCTGGAAGTCTGCAACGGGTGCGGCGTGTGTCTCTCCGCGTGCCCGGAACCCTACGGTCTCGCCACCGACCCGTTCGAGCTGGAGGATCCCAGACACCTCTTCGGCGAACGGGAAGCCACGAACGAACGCGCCCCGTCCACGCCCGGCGCGGAGATGCCGCTACCGGCACGCGGCGCCGTGGTCATGAAGGGCAACCACGCGGCCGCCGTGGGGGCGCTCCTGGCGGGATGTCGGCACGTCTTCGGATACCCGATCACGCCCTCCACGGAGGGTGCGGAACTCATGGCCAAGGTGTTGCCGCGCATGGACGGCGTGTTCCTGCAGGCCGTGAGTGAAGTGGCCACGGTGAACCACATGTACGGCTGCGGCGGCGCCGGCCTGCCGTGCATGACGTTCACCAGCTCACCCGGCTTCAGTCTCATGCTGGAAGGCATCTCCTACATGATCGGCGCGGAAGTGCCCGCCGTGTTCGTGAACGTAATGCGTGGTGGTCCGGGGCTCGGCAACATCGGGCCGGCGCAGTCGGACATCAGCCTGATGTGCCGCGGACTGGGACACGGCGACACCCAGGCCATCGTCTTGGCGCCGAGCACCCCGCAGGAGATGCTGGACCTCACGATCCAGGCGTTCCGGCTCGCGTTCGAGTACCGCAATCCGGTGATCCTGGCCGCCGACGGATACCTGGGCCAGATGACCGGCAAGATCCACTTGCCCGCCACCGCCTGGAAGCCCGGCCTGCCGGACTGGGCCGTGTGGGGCGACGCGGGACACCGGCACAACCTCATCAACTCCATCTACCTGTCCGAGCCGGAACTCTCCGCGCACAACGAACGGCTGCAGGCCAAGTACGCCCGCATGATCGAGAACGAGCAGCGGGCTCATCTCTACAGAACGGAAGACGCCACCACGCTGATCGTGGCGTGCAACACCCCGGCCCGCATGGCCAAAGGCGCGGTGGAAGCCCTGCGCGCGGACGGCGTTTCCGTGGGTCTGTTTCATCCGGTGACGCTCTGGCCGTTCCCGATCCGTTCGCTGCGGCCGTTGCTCGAACACGTGACGGACATCGTGGTGGTGGAAGCCAGCGCCGGACAACTGGAGGACGAACTGCGGTTGGCCCTCTCCCGCGACAACGCTCCGCCGGTCCGCATCCGCGGCCTTCAGCGTCTGGGCGGGCTGCTGCCCCAGCAACGGGAGATCATGGATTGCGTCCTCGAAGGCGCGGAGGTGACGTCATGAGCACGCCCACCCGGAGTCCGCAGAACGTGTTTCTCCGCCGCTTCACCCGCCACGCGGACGGCGAGGGTCTCAAGGGAACCAGCACGCACTACTGCGCGGGTTGCGGTCACGGGCTGATTCAGAAGTACCTGGCGGAGTCGATCGCGGAACTCGGCCTGCAGGATCGAACAGTGATGGTCTCGCCGGTGGGTTGCGCCGTGTTTCTCTACTACTACTTCGACACCGGCAACACGCAGGCCGCGCACGGGCGTGCCCCCGCGGTGGCGCTCGGTCACAAGACAGCCAACCCGGAGTCGATCGTGGTCAGCTACCAGGGCGATGGCGACCTCGCGTCCATCGGTCTGGCGGAGATCATCCACTCGGCGCAGCTCGGGCTCCCGATCAGCGTCATCTTTGTGAACAACGCCATCTACGGGATGACAGGCGGTCAGATGGCGCCCACCACGCTGCCGGGGCAACCGTCCACGACCACTCCCGACGGACGGGGCGCCTTTCACGGCGAACCGTTGCGCGTGGCCGAGATGATGGCCGGCCTCGACGGCCCGGTGTACGTGGAGCGGACGGCGCTCTTCAACCAGAAGAGCCGCGTCCGGACCAAGAAGGCGATCAAGAAGGCGCTCCGCCTGCAGGCCGACAACCGGGGCTTCGCGTTCGTGGAAGTCCTGGCCGAATGCCCCACGCACCTCAAGCTGTCGGCGCAGGAAGCGGAGGACTGGGTGCGCGACCACATGGTCCCGCGCTTTCCCCTGGGCGTGCTGAAGGACGAGGACCGCGAAACCGCGTTCGAATGGGCGCCGCCCGTGCACGACGTGGACCGGACGCTGGAACTGCTGGGCCTTCCGGCCGAGGACGAGCGCCCGCCCCACGCGGAATTCCCGGAGCACCTGCACCCGCGGGACGTGGCCCTGAAGCTGGCGGGGGCTGGCGGCGACGGCGCCCAGACCGCAGCCATGTTGCTGACCAAGGCCGCCATCGCCGACGGATTCGACGCCACGCACATCCCGAGCTACGGTCCGGAGTCACGCGGCGGAACGTCGTTCGCCGATGTCCACATCGCCCGGGACGAAGTCCTCTCGCCCGCATCTCCGGAGCCGCAGGTTCTGCTCGCGTTCAATCCGCCGAGCCTCGCCAAGTTCGGACCGTTGGTCGAACCGGGCGGATGGATTCTGTACGACTCGGGAGTGGTCCAGGATCTCCCCGAACTGCGAGAAGGCGTGCACGTGGTCCCGGTGCCGTTCGGCGAGATCGCGAAGTCGCTCGGGCGAGCCGTGGTCAAGAACGTGGTGGCGTTGGGCGCGCTGTGCGAGGCCACGCGGGTCCTGTCGCTGGACTCGGTCGCCGCCGCCATCGATCGCAGCCTCCACGCCGACTGTTCGATGATGGAACTCAACCAGGAAGCGTTGCGCTGGGGTGCCAAGGCCGTGCGCGAGAAGATCTCGTCGTGACGTCAGTTCGCGGACGGGACCCGAACCCGCTCGTCCAGGTAGCGCATGAGCCCTCCATCCAGCAGGCTCGCCGGAACCGGACCCTGATCTTCCAGGACCGTCACGCGAACGTCGCGTCCGCCCTTTGTCAGCAGATCCCTGGCGTGACTCGCCGCGGCTACCCCCTGCGCGTCCTGGCTGCTCACGAGGAGATGTAGCACCCGGGTGGGATAGTCACTCACCTCGTCTTCGTCCCAGCGGTCGAACGCGCGGCTGTTCACCGTGGTGAGCGAGTGAAAGAACGGTGCCGACATGCCACCGTAGGTGGTGGCCGCCCGGGATCCGTTCAGGAATCCGACCAGGTGAAAGCGGTCGCCCTCGATCGAGTACTCGTTACGGAGATTCGTGAGCAGTTCTTCCAACGCATGGTGCGAGGGGTGGTTGATCCAGCCGTCCTTGGGAGCCACCAGGTGAACCGCGATCCAGCCGCGCTCCGCCGAAGACTCACCCCAGACGTTGGCCGTCATCCAGTCGGCCGACGCGACTCCGGAACCCAGACCGAACGAAACGAGGGCCGGATAGGTGCGGGACGCGTCGTAGTTGCGGGGCAGGACCACCCGGTATCCGACGTCCACGCGATTGCGGGCGCGGAGTGACTCGTAGCTGAGCGCCGGCGGGAATCCGATTCGGTTTCCCTTCCGGAGCGTCTCCAGATCCGGATCCGCCTTCATCAGATCGAAGTCGAGAAAGCCGGCCGCCTGCGCCTGGTCCAGCGTCTCCGCGGCCTGATCGGTCCGGCCGAGCACGGCGTACGAGCAGGCCAGGTTGTAGAGCGAGCCGGGGCGAACCGCCGGGAACTCCGCGGCCCGGAGATTGGCGGCAATCGCGGCTTCGTGGTTGCCGAGATAGGCGTTGGCCAGCCCGAGATTGGCCCAGAGCGTGCCGTCCTCGGGGTGGAGGCGCGACAGCTCCTCAAAGAGCGTGGCCGCTTCCTGGTAACGGCCGCCTCGCAGCAGGCCCTCCGCCCGCGCCTTCTCTCCATCATCCTCGGCAGATCCGGCACCGGCCATTGCCAGCACCCCGGCGGCCAGGATGAATGCGGCGATTCGAGCCGCGTTCCGTTTCAGAAGCATGGTTCCTCCCGTGAGATTGGACTGCGCGGGGAAGCGCCACGGGAAACGTACGAAAACTCGGCACGGTTGCCTATAGGTCAGCGCTTCAACCGGTAGCCCACCCCGCGGGCCGTGAGGATGTGGCGCGGCTCGGAGGGGTTCTCCTCCAGCTTGCGGCGGAGTTCTCCCACGTGGGTGTCCACGGTTCGGGACAGGACCGCCGCCGGGTATCCCCACACGCGGCTCATGAGATCGGTGCGCGATACCACCGCTCCGCGCTGATCGAAGAGTTCGAGCAGCAGATCCAGCTCCTTGGGCGCGAGTTCCACCGGGACTCCGCCGCGCCGAACGGATCGGGTGGCGCGGTTGAACTCCACATCGCCGTAGCCGTCCCAGCGATCTTCCGGGGCCACGCCTTGCTCGTCCGACGGCACGCGGCGCAGCAGCGCCTCCACGCGGGCCAGCAGCTCCAGCACGCTGAACGGCTTGGTCACGTAGTCGTCCGCGCCGAGCTTCAGGCCGCGCACCTTGTCCGCCTCTTCGCCTCGCGCGGTCAGCAGCAGCACGGGAACCTCCGAGCCGTCGTCGCGGAGTTGCCGCAGCACTTCGAAGCCGCTCAGGCCGGGCAACATGAGATCCAGCACCACCAGGTCGTGGCCGCCGCGCCGCGCCGCCGCCAGGCCGCCGGGACCGTCCCCCGCCACCTCCACCGTGTAGCCTTCGATCTCCAGGTTGTTCTTCAACCCGTAGGCGAGGTCGCCGTTGTCCTCGATCAGCAGCAGATGCTTCATGCCGCGCCTCCGTTCCGGTCCGGAAACGACAGTGTGAACCGCGCGCCGCCACCGGGCGCCTCCCCCACCGACACGCGCCCTCCCTGCAACGCAACCAGATCCCGCACCACGGCCAGCCCGATCCCGGTGCCGGCGGTGACGCTGGCGCGGTCGCGATCCAGACGCGCGAAGCGGTTCCACACGCGGCCCCGCTGTCCGCTCGGAATGCCGGGACCTTCGTCATCCACCCAGAGCTTCAGGCCATCCGCCGACCGGGCCGCGCCCAGGGTAACGGTCTGACCCTTCGGCCCGTACTTCACGGCGTTGTCGAGCAGGTTGAGCACCGCCTGACGAAGCAGGTCGGCATCCGCATCGACCTGGAGATTCGGCTCCACCGTGTGGTGCAAACGCACGCCCTTGGAACGCGCCAGCGGTTCAAAGCCGCGACTCACGTCGTCCAGGAGAGCGGAGAGATGGATGCGATCCACGTTGGCCCGGAGAACGCCGCGGCTCGCCCGGGAGTCCAGCAGCACGTTCTCGACCAGGTGGGACAGCCGTCTCGACTCACGACCGATGATCTCAAGCGAGCGCACTCGCTCCTCCTCGGTTCGAACGCGGCCGAGCAGCAACGTGTCCGCGAACATGCGGATCTGCGCCAGCGGGGTTCGCAGCTCGTGGGAGATCCCCGCCAGGAAGTCCTCGCGGAGTCGGGCCAGTTCGGCCTCGCGCCGGACCTGGAGGAACGCACCCACCAGCAGGCCGGCGGAGAGGATCAGCAGGCCCAGGACGACGCGCTGGTTGGAGGACGGCTCGCCGCCGGGGGCCACCTCCGCCACCGCGTCTTCCGCCAGCGACGCCGTGACCTCCCAGCTTCCCAGCGTCCCGCCGACCGGCACGGTCGCCGCGCCCGCCGACGTGGCCGGAAGCGATCCGGATTCCCACCACGGCGCGGATCCCGGGACGCGCACGGCAACGTGCAGCCATTCCCCTTGTTGATCGGCGCCCAGCAGGAACTGCGGAAGCAGCGGCGATGCGCCCGCCAGGGTCGCCAGCGCGGTGGTGACCGAGTCCGGATCCAGGACGAACACGAACGTCTCGGGAAGAAGTCCGTTCTCGTCGCGGGCGGGGCCGTAGACAAAGCCGCCGGAGTCCGAGAACACCGCCGCCCATTCCCAGGCGGCGGCGAACTCCTCGCGCGCGTGCCGATCGACCAGCGCCGGGATCCAGCCGGGCAGCGTGGGGTCGGGAGTCGGGTCGCCGTCCGACGCCAGCCGGTAGCGATGGATGGACCGCACGTTGGCCAGCGCGGCCTTGGCGCGGACGTCCGCGGAAGCCCCCAGTTCGCTCGGCGAGGGGAGCGCCCCGCCCCGGGGGAACGTGGCGAGCTGCGGCGCCCACTGGACCAGCGGTGCGCACGAGTAGTACGCAAACCGGAACTGGAGCCGATCGACCATCTCGCTGGCGGCCAGGTGCGCGTAGTTCCGAAGGACGCCCTCGGTGGTGGCGCGGTGCGATCGATCCGCGTAGATCGCCTGGAACGCCAGCAGCGTGGTCATCGCCAGCGCCAGGGCCAGCCAGACGAAGAGCAGCGCTCGTCGGACTCGGGGAGGAAGGGTCATCCCCTCATGATGGACTCATCGAGGCTCTCGATCCAGTCCCGGGCGCTTCGGCCGGCAAACTCCTGACGCAATCCTGACACGATCGCGCGGGCCCGGCCGCCGCGGGCTCGCTGGGCAAGGCGGCAGGGCTCGGATAGACTGGGGACCGGGACGACCCTCCACACGGACGAAGAAACGCGGTGCCCCTGCGGATCCCGACGACAGGCGATCGACATGCACTCCAAACCACTGGCCATCCTGAAGACGGGCGAATCGTTCGAGGCGCTGATCCGCCGTGAAGGTGACTTCGAGGACTGGACGATCCGCGCCCTCGGGATTCCTCCGGACCACGCCCACGTGTGGGATGCACGCAACGGCGAACTCCCGCATTCGGACGAAGTGGCGGGCATGGTGATCCTGGGCTCGCCGCACATGGTGACGGAGGACGAACCCTGGATGCAGGCAGCGGAGAGCTGCGTCCGTGGGTTCGTGGCGGCCCAGGTGCCCACGCTTGGCATCTGCTTTGGGCATCAGCTCGTGGCGACGGCGCTGGGCGGAACCGTGGACTGGCATCCTTCGGGACGGGAGATGGGCACGGTGGCATTGACCCTTTCGGAAGTGGGCCGAACGGACCCACTGCTGGGTGGAATGGAACCCGTGTTCGCCGTTCAGAGCAGCCACCTTCAGAGCGTGCTGCGCCTGCCCGACGGCGCCGTGCCGCTGGCCCGCTCCGAAGCGCAGGAGCACGAGGCGTTCCGCGTGGGCGCCACGACCTGGGGTGTCCAGTTCCATCCCGAGTTCACGCCGGACATCACGCGCGCCTACGTGGAACGGCAGCGGGCGGCCCTGGAACGGGAGGGCAGGAATCCGGACGAGATCCTGGCGGGCGTCACGGAATCCCCCGCCGGCGACGTCCTAGTCCGCTTTGCCCGAATGGTTGCGGGACCGGCCTCCCGCCCGTACCCTTCGCGCTGACCTCAGCGGGGCGGCACTGTGACTTCTCTGGACCACGCACTGGATCAGTTCCTGGCGCGCCTCCGCGAGCGCGATTCGCTGCGCGCGCTGCGCCCCGGAACGCCGGAGTCGGCTCGCTGCGTGCGCCGAGGCGGACGCACGCTCATCAACTTCTCATCGAACGACTACCTTGGGCTCTCGCAGCACCCGGAACTCGTGCGGCGCGCGTGCGAGTGGACCGAGAACTGGGGAACGGGATCCGGCGCCTCGCGGCTGATGACCGGCGACCACGAGATCCACGCCGCCGTCGAAGAGAAGGTAGCGCGTTTGAAGAAGACCGAAGCCGCCCTGTTGCTGAACTCCGGTTTCCAGGCCAACGCGACCGTCCTTCCCGCGTTGCTCGACGAGCGGCTGTGGGGCGAGCCGCCGCTGGTCCTGGCCGACCTGCGGATCCATGCCTCCATGCACGACGGCCTGCGCGCCGCGGGCGTGCGCCCGGTGTTCTACCGCCACGACGACCTGAACGACCTCGAAGAGCGACTTCGTCAACACGCGTCGCGCCCCGGCCCGCGCATCGTGCTGACCGAGTCCGTCTTCAGCATGGATGGCGACTGTTCGGATGTGCCCGCGCTGGCCGAGCTGGCGGAGCGCTGGGGCGCGCTTCTCTACCTGGACGAAGCGCACGCGACCGGGGTGCTGGGCCCGAACGGCATGGGCCTGTCCGGCACCGTGCCCGACGGCGTGCACGTGTCGCTCGGAACGTTCAGCAAGGGGCTGGGCGGGTTCGGCGCGTACGTGGCGTGCTCCGGTCGACTGCGCGACTACCTGGTGAACCGTTGCCGCGGCCTGATCTTCAGCACGTCGCTGCCGCCGGGCGTGCTGGGGGCGATGGACGCGGCGCTGGATCTCGTTCCCGGCCTGGATGCGGAGCGGAGTCACTTGCGCGACCTGTCCGCGCGACTGAGAGACGGGCTGGTGGCGGCCGGAGTGGACACGTCGGGTTCGACCACGCAGATCGTACCGGCGGTGTTGGGGGATCCCAAGACGACGCTGGCCGCGAGCGCACAGCTGGAAGCGGCCGGAGTGCTCGGCGTGGCGATCCGGCCGCCGTCCGTGCCGCGCGGCACGAGCCGGATTCGCTTTTCGGTGACGGCGGCGCACCGCGAAGCAGACGTGGACGCGGCGGTGACGGGACTGACCGCACTGGCGGTCCGATGACGCCGACGATCGCAGACCTCGACGCCCTGCGCCAGGCGGGCGGCGT
>BQJX01000087.1 GCA_021604925.1 Gemmatimonadota bacterium | reverse complement strand
GGTCAACCGGTGAGCGTAGAGTTCCTCGTAGTGCGGGAGGCACTCGGCCTCCAGCGAGCACAGATGTTCCGGAAGCTCTCCGCCCGCCGGGCGGGGCGACTGGAAGCCGGTCGAGCGCCACACGTTCTCGTACCAGTGCGGCGCCCAGACGCCGTCGCTGAGTCTCGGTCCGGTGGGCCAAGCGAGCATCGCGTCCAGGAACGGTACGCCCAGAGTGTGACACAGGCGCGCGAGGATGCCGCGCGGATTCCGCAGGAGATCGGCGGAGTCCACGACCGGGGGAGTGGCGCCGGTGAGAGCGCGCATCGTCCGGAACAGTTCGCTCTGCTGCGGGAGTCCCGTCTCCGCCAGCGAGAACGTCTCCAGCTTGGCGCTCAGCGAACGAAGCATCTCCCGGGGTTGCCGGATCAGGAAGCAGTGGGTCAGGTGCGGCCACCAGTCGCGTCCCGCCTCCTCGAAGAGATGATGCGCCATGTGCTTCTGGTAGTAGATGGCGGGGGGAGGACCCGTTCCGGCGCTCGGGGGCCGATCGGCCAGCAGGTGCCTTGCCACGACGTGGGGGTCCGCTTCGTGCTGCGCCAGGATCTCTTCCCGTCCCGGGTGGGCGATTCCCGTCTTCCGAAGATAGAAGGCGTAGAACGGTTCGTCCCAGACCTCCGTGTCCGGACGGTTTTCCCACGAGCGCATGAACGCCGTGGAGACGTTGCGAGGTCCGGACCACATCGCCAAACGGAGAGGGGCAGCCACTTCGACTCCGTGCGCGATCAGCGTCGCCGCGTCTTGGAAAGGAGGCGAAGGATCTCCAGGTACAACCAGACCAGCGTGACCATCAGCCCGAACGACGCGTACCACTCCATGTACGCGGGCGCGCCGCGTTCGGCCCCCTTCTCGATGAAGTCGAAGTCGAGAACCAGGTTCAACGCCGCGATCACCACCACAAACACGCTGAACCCGATGCCGATCGGCCCGCTGTCGTGGATGAACGGAATGGACGCGCCGAAGAACCGCATCACCATGGAGACGAGGTAGAGCAGGAAGATCCCGCCGGTGGCCGCGGTGACGCCGAGCTTGAAGTTCTCCGTGGCCTTGATGAGCCCCGAGCGATACGCCATCAGCAACGCGAACAGCGTGCCGAAGGTGAGTCCGACCGCCTGGATCACGATGCCGGGATACATCGCCTCGAACGTGGCCGAGAGTCCTCCGAGAAAGATGCCCTCGGCGGCGGCGTAGAGAGGCGCCGTGATCGGCGATGCGGTCTTCTTGAAGACGGTGATCAGGGCCAGGATGAAGCCGACGATCATGCCGCCGATGACGTAGGGCATGACCTTGGCCGGATCCTCGCTGGAATAGAACAGATTCCAGGTGTACGACGCGCAGAGCACCAGGATCACGAGGAGCAGACCGCTCTTGTTCACGGTGCCCTGGATCGTCATGGTGGCGGTCGCGCCGGGTATGGCGGGAAGACCCTGGAAGGCCTTCTCGTTCAGGGCGGGATTGGACGTTCTCATGGGGGCTCCGAGGTCTGGGATCGCTCCGAATCGCGTTGAGCGGGATCCTCCGTCGCCCCGGGCCGCGCGTCAAGACGTGCGTTGGATCCCGGGATCGCCCACCGATCGCGGATCCGCGGCGCAAGCGCGCAATCCGCGGCAAGTGCGCGCCGGAGTTGTTGCCAAAAGGTAAAAGGATACGCGGCGGCGTGGCGAATCGGACGCGATCTTCCCAAAGTGGAGTTCCCGGGCCCGAACCCGAGCCCACCACGGGTCGAGAACTCCCCTGTCCAGGAGCCATTCCGACATGAGACGACTGATACCGCGGCTGATCACGGCCGCCGTTCCCCTGCTGTTCGTTTCCATAGTATCCGCGCAGACGGTTTCCACGCTCACGGCCGCGTTCTCCGCCAGCGGCGACATTTCGGTGGACGCCGCCGGGAACATCTACGTGGCGGACTACGGCGACCTTCTGTCCAACGCCAACGGAACCACCGTGTACAAGGTCACGCCCGCGGGAGCCGTTTCGGTGTTCGCCACGGGCCTGAGTGGGGCGTCCGGCAACGAGTTCGGTCCGGATGGCACGCTGTACCAATCGAACATCGCCAGCGGGGTGATCAGCAAGATCGACCCGGCCGGAACCGTGACCACGTTCTCCACCGGCCACGCCGGTCCGGTCGGGATCGCGCTGGATCCCGCCGGCAACGTGTACGTGACCAACTGTGGGGACAACAGCATTCGCAAGGTGACCCCGGCCGGCGTGATGTCCACACTGGTGACGGGGGCGCCGCTCAGCTGTCCCAACGGGCTCACCTACGCGGACGATGGCAACCTCTACACGTGCAATTTCAACGATGGCAAGGTGCTCCGCATCACGCTGGCGGGGGTGGTCTCGGAGTTTGGGTCGACCAACGGGAACAACGCCGGCCACCTGACGTACCGTGACGGCGCGCTGTGGGTGGTGGCCCGCGGGGGAAACCGGATCTATCGCTTCGACCTGGACGGCAATCGCGTGAAGGTCGCCGGCCTTGCCTTCCGTGGCAATACGGACGGCGACAAGTCCGTCGCCACGTTCTCGTTGCCCAACGGAATCGGCATGAGTCCGGACGGGACCAAGCTGTACACCAACAGTGTGCAAGCCGTGGCCGGCCAGGCGCTGAATCCGATCCTGCTGCGGGAGATCGACATCTCGGAAGTGACGGCGGCTCCCGACCTGGGAGTGGCGGATCGCGGTCTGTCGGTGCGCGTGTTCCCGAACCCGGCGCGCCCGAACTCGCAGATCCAGTATGAGCTGGCACGGTCCGGCAACGTGAGCGTCCGCATCTTTGACGTGCGCGGTCGGGAGGTTCGCGCGCTCTGGAACGGGGTCCAGTCGGCCGGACAACGGTCGGTGGCCTGGGACGGCACGGACCAGCAAGGCAAGCCTCTCGCCGCGGGCGTCTACCTGTACACGCTGCGGGTGGGAGAGCGGACCACAACGGACCGTGTGTTGCTCCTGCGCTAGCCGACGAGTGCAGCTCCGGCGCGGATCATGGTCCATTGCAGGAGCATCTGGTGAGCCACCGGCATGGCGCGGATTCCGGCGCGGTGGAGTTCGTCTCGCACCGCGTCTCCCTCGCCGGCAAGGATGCGCTGCTGCCACGCGCCCAGGCGCCCGTGCCAGTCGGTCAGTTCCCGGCTGGTGGCGGGCGTGGGCTCGTGGCGGGGAGGGAGGAGCAGCAGTGGCATCTCGGACACCAACGTCAGCGGAGCCCCGCCGAGCGAGCGGATCATTTCCATGGACGACGGGCGGAACCTCGACGCGGTGGCTTCGTCGTGGTGATCGCGGAAGTACCGCGCCATCTCGCGCGAGTCGGGGCGGGTGGTGAACCCGGGGCCGATCCGCCAGAACCCCTTGTCGCCTCCCCGATCCACGTCGTGGAGTTCATAGCCAAGGGACGCGGTGGCGGCCGCGCAGATGCGTTGCAGCGACTCCGAACGAGGGGCCCAGTCCTGCTCCATCAGGAACCACGGTCCGTGTGCCACCGCCATCCCGTGCAACGATGCGTGCAGGTGAAACGGCGCGTCGGCACTCCTCCACCAGTCGGCCAGCGCCCGGTTCTCCGGGCGGGCCGCCTCGTCCCCGGCGTCCCGGGGGAATCCGAACTCCACGTCGTCCCCGGGGAGCTCGCGCACCGCGCCGGTCAGGTAGGCGACGGGATCCACGGCGTCGCCGAGCGGGACGCTCCACGCGGCGTTGCGGGCTTCACCGTCCGGATTCGCGTGCGGCACGATCCACCACTCGAAGTCGACGAGCAGGGGGTCCTCGTCCGCGCGGCCGCCGAGCGCGCGCGCCAGCGTGCGTAGGAACGCCGGGCCCACCGGTTCGTCGGCGTGGCATCCGGCCACCAGGCTGATCCGAACGTCTCCGCGGCCGAAGCGCCAGCCCCGAACCGGACGTCCCTCGCGCGAGTGCCCCAGTTCCGCGGCTCCCGGCGGATCGTCGCCCACTCCGCCGGCGGCTCGGATCGCTTCGAACTCTTGCGTCAGTGACTCCACGCTCATGGGCTCCTCCCGTTCCCCCGATCATCGGGCCTGGGAGGGCGACCGGCAATCGGATGCGACATCCTCGGGACTATCCCGGGATGGGACCGTCTCCTATGATGCCGCCACGGCAACCCCCACCGGAGCGTACCGTGAGCCGACGGCTGAGCCTCGTGTTTCTGGTCCTGACCACGCTGGTGGCGCTGGCCACCGTCGTGTACCTGACGCCGCGCGTGGACCCCTTCTTTGACGACGACAGTACCGCGTACGTGGAAGCGGGGCGGAACTTCGCGGCGGGCCGCGGCTTCGTGATCTGGCCCTACGGTCTCGGTGGCTTCCGCGAGGAGTTCGTGCCGCTGGTCGTGTTTCCACCCGGATTCCCGTTCCTGATTTCCCTGGGCGTGCGGCTCGGGGCCAGCGCCGAGGCCGCGGCCATCTGGATCCCGCGGATTTGCTTCCTGCTGATGCCGGCGCTGCTCTACCGCGTGTTTCGATTCGTGATGCCGCGGGGTGTCTCGCTGGTCGCGGCGGTGATCTCCTGCCTGACTCCGCCGGTCGTGTTTCATTCGATGTGCGCCATGTCCGATGTGCCGTTCCTGTTCGCCACCCTGCTGGGATTCTGGGCGCTCTTCCGCGGGGTCTCCGCGGATCGCCGACGGTGGATCGTGGCGGCAGGCGTGGTGGCCGGTCTGGCGGCGGGAATTCGCAACGCCGGTTACGCGGTCCCCGTCGCCGTAGTCGCCGCGTTCGTGCTCGGCGGACCCTGGCGACGGCTGTCGGGGTACCTGGTGGGTTTCGCGCTTGGGTACTCGCCCATCGTGATTCGAAACCTGGTGGTGTTCGGGATCGGACAGCCGTATCACATGCCGCCGTCGGGCCTGTCGGCCGGCGCCGTCGTGCGGGAGACGTTCCGGGCGTTCGACGCCATCTTTGTGGCGTTCACCGTGTCTTGGGCCGTCGTCGTTCCGTTGCTGCTGGCCCTGGTCGGTGTCTCCACGGTGTGGTTGTTCGGCGGCGGGCGGTTCGCGAGGCTGCGCGCCACACAGCCCGCTCGCCTGCTCTGTGGATCGGTTCTCGCGCTCTACGCGGTGGCCGGCGTGAGCATGATCGTGATCACGCGCTACGTGTGGGACGTGGACCCGGTCAATCCCCGGTTTCTGATCCAGTACCATTGGGTGTTCGTCGCCTGGTGCAGCGTGGTGATCGGGGAGGGGCTCAGCACTTCGCGCGTGCGGTCGTCCGTCCTTCGCGGTGCCCTGGCCGTGGCGATCGTGGGGTGCCTGCTCGTACCGCAAGTGGGAGTGGCGCGGAACCAGATCGAGGACATGATGTGGGCTCGCGGGATTGCCGAAGAACACCGCGGGCTCGTGGACGTGATCGCCGCACTCCCGGAGGACGCATGCGTCGTTGCGTTCCACGCACCGCAGCTGCACCTCATGTACAGGCGCCCCGTCTATCAGCTGGACGAGATCTCGCCGGAAGTGCTGTCCGCACTGGTGGGCCCCGAGCGCCCGCTGGTCGTGATCGTGTTTCCCTTCGAACCGGAGATGTTCCACCACTGGTGGGAGGCGGTCGAGGGGGATCCCCCGGCGGGCTTCCGGGAGATCGGGCGCAGCGGCGAGGTCATCGCGGTGGAGCGCCCTCGGGGCGTCCTGTAGGGGCGGAGACGCCTTCTGAGGTCGAAGGTCAGCGGCGGGACCGCTCGGCATGATATGATTACGCCATGCATCCGGCTATCAGACCCCCTGGGGTCGTCATCTTGGTCATCGCGTGGCTCTATGTGGCCGCGCCTACGTCAGCGCATCCGCCGACCGAGCAGGAGATTCAGCGCGTCTCGCGATCCTTGGATCGTGGGGCGACCGCGGAACTCCTGCTGGAGCGCGCCGAGCTGAGCCGTTTGGCGGGCGATTGGGCGGGGGCGCTCCAGGATTGTCGGGACGCGGCGGCACTCGCGCCGGACCTCCCCACGGTCCTGCTCTGTCGAGCGAGGATCGAGTTCGACCGGGGACGGCCGGTTCAGGCCGAGGCGCAGGCGCGCGCCTACCTCCGGTTCCGCGACGATGCGCCCGGGCATCGAGCGTTGGCTCGGGCCCTTCGGACGCAGGGGCGCGCGGTGGAGACAGCCCTCGAGTTCGAAGCGGCCGCGGAGCGCAGCGATTCGCCGATCCCCGATGACTACCTGGACGCCGCGCGCGTCCTGTCGCGGCTGGATCCATCCGCCGCGCTGGCGGTTCTGGATCGAGGTATCGCCCGACTCGGTCCCCTGGTCGCGTTGCTGGCGACCGCGGCCGATCTCGCGACGGACTCCGGCCCATCCGAAGAGGCGCTCTGTCGAATCGATCGGATCCTGGCCGAGGTGAATCGGTCCGAGCGTTGGACCGCCGAACGCGGTCGCGTCCTTCTTTCCCTGGGGCGGGTCCCGGAGGCGTGGGCGGCGTTCTCCGAGTCGCTGGCGGCCATTGAAGAACTCCCCCCGCATCATCGATCCGCGCCGGGTATCCGAGCCCTGGAGGAAGAGCTGCTCGGCCTGTTGAGTTCACCGACCGTGGAGTCGCAATGATCCGGACCCTGAAAACACGCGGCGCGATCGCCCCCGCGTTCGCGTGTTGCATCCTCACGATCGCGGTCCTGGTGATCACGGGGTCGGCCGCCGGCGCGCAAACGGTTGTGCTCCCTCGCGAATCCGTTTGGAGGTTCGAGGACTCGGGCGTGGCTCTTCCCGCCACCTGGGTGGACACGGGATTCGTCGATGCCGCGTGGGACTCGGGGGCGGCACCGCTTGGGTACGGCGAATCGTACATCGTCACGCCGACGTCGTACGGTCCTGATCCGCAGAACAAGTACATCACCACCTACTTCCGCTCGACCTTCGATCTCCAGGACGATCCGCTGGACATCCTTTCGTTCACGTTGCGCACCAACTTCGACGACGGCTTCGTGGCATACCTGAACGGCCAGGAGATCCTCCGTCGGTCGATGCCGGCCGGTCCGATCCTGTACAGCACCGAGGCCTCCCTCCATGAGGGCGGCGGCTACGAACTCTGGGATGCCTCCGCGGCGATTCCCGCGCTCACGGCCACCGGCAACGTGATCGCGGTGGAAGTGCACCAGGCGAGCCCGAACAGCAGTGATCTCGTCATGGACTTCGAGGTGGCCACCAGCCTCTCGGCCACCGTTGTTCGCGGCCCGTTCCTCCAGTTGCCGTCCGAGTCCGGGGTGACGCTCTGCTGGAACACCAATGCGGCGACGGACGCGCGCGTCTGGTACGGAGCCACCCCGACGACCCTGACCCAGAGCGTCACGGATCCCACGGTCGGCTTCGAGCACTCGGTGGCGCTCAGCGGTTTGCAGCCGGGAACCACCTACTACTACTCGGTGGGAACCAGCACGGAGGCCCTGGTGGGCGCGGACGCGGATCACCGGTTTGCCACCAGTCCGACGCCTGGAGTGCCCACACCGGTCCGGATCTGGGTGATCGGGGACTCGGGGCAATCGGGGACAAGCCAGGATGCGGTTCGCGATGCGTATCTGTCGCGACCCGACGCCGCCGACACGGATCTCTGGCTGCTCCTGGGCGACAATGCGTACGAGATCGGCGACGAAGTGGAGTACCAGGCCGCCTTGTTCGACGAGTACTCGGATCTGCTCCGCAACGTGCCCGTGTTTCCCACGCGGGGGAATCACGACATCGTCCGAGCGGGGGACAGCAACGACTACTTCGAGTTCTTCCAACTGCCAACCGCGGGAGAGTCGGGCGGCGTGGCGTCCGGCACGGAAGCGTACTACTCGTTCGAGTTCGCGAATGTTCACTTCGTCTGTCTGGACTCGGAGGGATCGGATCGCTCCCCCACCGGCCCCATGGCGACTTGGCTGCGGCAGGACCTCGCGGCCAACCTCAAGGACTGGACGATCGCGTTCTGGCACCATCCGCCCTATACGCGCGGCTCTCACGATTCGGACGATCCGGGAGACAGCGGCGGGCGCATGACCGAGATGCGGGAGAACTTCCTGCCGATCACGGACAGCCTGGGCGTGGACCTGGTGCTTTCCGGGCACAGCCACAGCCACGAACGAACGGGCCTCCTGGACGGCCACTACGACGTCTCCAGCACGTTGCTTCCGTCCATGGTCCTCGACGGTGGCAACGGCCGCGTCTCCGGGGACGGCGCCTACGAGAAGGCCACCCTGGGTTCCGCGCCCCACGAGGGATGCGTCTACGTCGTGGCCGGGAACGGCTCCAAGACCAGCGACGGGCCCCTGGACCATCCCGCGATGTACGCGTCGCAGGACCGGCTGGGGTCGGTTCTCCTGGACGTGACCGGAGCCCGCCTCGATGTGACGTTCATTGACGAGAACGGAACCCAGCGCGACTCCTTCACGATGACCAAGGGGCTGGTGACCCCCGTCCCCGTCGGGCTCCCGTCGTCCCGTCTGTCGGTGCGTGCGTCACCGTCGCCGTTCGGCGTATCCACGAGCGTGGAGTTCACCGTTCCGTCGGCCGACCGGGTGGAGGTTCGGGTGATCGATGCGGCGGGACGTGTGGTC
>BQJX01000086.1 GCA_021604925.1 Gemmatimonadota bacterium | reverse complement strand
GATCCGGAGGACCCCACCACCAGTGTCGGGCTTCAGCTGACCGATGACGCCAACATGGGCGCCATCGGTGACAATTTCGCCGCGCGCTGGTCGCCCGGCGGCGGCCAGATCCTGTTCTCGCACGTCGAGCCGGGGGGGATCCTGGAGCTGTGGCGAATCCCGGTGGACATTTCGGGGGCCTCGGTCACGGGCACGGCCCTCACCGGAGTCGTGGTCGGTGCGCCGGAGCGGGTGGTGCGCCGCGGTCGCGACGGGGAGTGGATCACGGAAACCGAGATCACGTTCACGGAGAAGGCCAAGCTCTACCGGTTGGACCTGGGCGGTCCGGGCCCCCGCGGCACTCCCACGCCGGTCCAGCTCACGTTTGACCCTCCGATCTACGCATCCACGGACACCTACGCGGACCGTCATCCGGATGTGGCCGTAGACGGCGCCGGCGTCTTCAACACCCTCGGCCGGCTGCCGGTCGGCTCGATCGAGGTGGAAGCGTTTGAACTCGACGGTGCCATGATGCCCGTACCCACGAACGCCTATCTGAGTCTGATCTCACCGGGCGGAATCGGCGGCGTCTATCCGCTGTTCGAGGGGTCGGACACGCTGCGAACTCCGGCGGCGCTCAATTCGCTGCCGTTGCCCAACCCCACGGTTTCGAGCGGGAATGTACTGTTTCAGGACCGCCCCGTGCCTACGGGCCCGGTGGAGGGAAACATCTTTGTCGTGGGCGTGAGGCTGGATCGCAATCTGGACAGCGGCCTGGCGGACTCGGTGGCCCTGGGGACGCGGTCCACGTACTGCGATACCACGCTGGTGGCGTGGGGCAACCTGGATGCCGGCCAGACCGCCTCCACCAGCTTCCTGTTCGAGGAAGCGCGCGGCACGCTCCGCATCACGACGGATCGGTTCCAGACCACGTTCAACTGGGAGCGCGCGGATCGCCGAGTCACCCTGTCGAGCAACTTTCCCGGGACCGGCACGCTGGCCAACGCGGGCGACGCGACCCGGTACAACTGCCTGCTCTCCTACGGCGTGAACTCGCAGGGGCTTCCGGATCCGTCGGTGTTGGAGCCCTACACGATCACGGCCACGAGTCCCGGCGTGCCGCCGGAGACGACCACCGTCACCATTTCGCCGGGGGACACCACGTTCGTCACGCTGTTCGAGTCCCCGGAGCCGGGCCAGCGGCACTACCCCGCGCGCCAGGTCTCGGAGCACTCCAACCGATCGCGTCCGCCGGACGAAGCCGGGGTGTCGCTTTCCGACTACCTGCGCGCCGAGGGCGACCTGTCCACGATCTGGTCGCTGGATCTTCCGCCGGGCGATCCGGATTCGGCCGGTCTGGCCGAGGTGACGGGATCGACAGCGCTGATCCAGAACCCGGCGCTGACGCGGCAGCTCTCCGACGGGGTCCGCTACGTGACCTACGTTTCGGACATCCGGGGAGACTGGGACCTCTACGTCCAGAAGTTGAAGGATTTCGTACCGGAAGGGGATCCGGTTCTGGTTCCCACGCCCGGGACGCTGGACAATCTGTCCTGCACGCGAACCGCGTTCCACCCACGGTTCGTAGGGACCCCTACCACCGCCAGTGTTCGGATCGTGGTGGGACTGGCGGATTGCCCGGACAATGGCTTCGAGGATCTGGGCTTCGACGATGACCCGTGGGCCATCGGAGAGATCCGTCTGTGGGAGGTCACGCTGACCAACCTGCCTTGAGCGGAACGACGAGCCGGCCGGGGAAGTGGAACTCGTTGTGAGACTTGGAGTTCCCGCGTAGGCTCCGAACAGCGCCCAGGCAATCGGTTCCAGTTGGGGCGCGTCACGTTCAACATGTTGAATGGCAATCAGTTAGAACAAGTCAGGGCTCGTCGGGGTCGAGGGGTGGGGAGACGACAGGCCGCCGGTTAGAGGGCGCCTAACCGTTTGAAAAGGAATCGGTTAGACCGCCTCTAGGGCCCCCGTTTCGGGTGCCTTTGCCGGTTGACACCCTTGGGGTGTCTTGGTAAGGTAACTAGGCTTTTTACAACCATCCCTCTAAGTGACTTAATCCTATGAAGTTACGGCGATCCCGGGCCGCCAGCCGCCTCCGTTGGACACTGAGTTTCGGCCTCTTCTGGGCCGCGATTCTGGCTGGCTGTGAGCGCGACGATACCGTCAACATCGACACGAACCGGCCGCCCGAGACGTTTGTCACGGAGGGCCCGTTGCCGTCGCTTGATCCGCTGCGCCCCACGCTCGCCTTCTATCGAACCCACGTGTACTGGCGCGGAGAGGACACCGACGGCACGGTCGTCGGGTTCCGGTTCGCCATCGACGACACGTCGGACCCCTCCGCGTGGCAGTTCACCACCAAGACGGACAGCATCTTCCGTTTCCAGACGGGGGAAGTGAACGCCAAGGAGCATCTGTTCCTGATTCGCGCCGTGGACAATCTCGGCAAGCAGGACGCCACCCCGGACACGCTTCGCTTCGAGTCGTTCACGGCGGCAATTCCGGTGGTGCAGTACGTACCGCAGAAGTTCCAGGTCACCCACCCCACCATCGCGTTCACGGGTCTCAGCGCCGGCGACACGGTGCTGGTGAACAGCGATGTGACCCTGGTCTGGACGGGCTCGGACGCCGACGGCGAAGTGGCCCGCTGGGAGTCCACGTTCCGCGGCGTAACGGTGCAGCATGATCGGGCCGACACCATGCGGACCATTCGCAATCTGCCGTCCGGATTGCAGCAGTTCGAAGTGACCGCGTTCGATGATGCCGGCGCGGCTTCGTCCGGCGGTCTCTTCCAGTTCTTTTCGAACTTCGATCCGAGGACCACGATCAATTCCGTGACCTCGCGTACGCTGCGCCCGTGGCTGCCGCCGGGCAACACGCTCGTGCGCACACATGACCTCACGGACGCAGTACCGGACACCATTCCCTACGGGGCCCACCTGCAGTGGTGCTGGTCGTCCACGGATCGTGACGGCCCGGTGGTGGGCTACTTCTGGAAGTTCGGGTTCTTTTCCGGGGCCACCGACACGACCGGTCCGCTGTGCGTGGACCTGGCCTCGGAGGACGGACAGGATCGACCCATCCAGTCCACGTTCCTGAACGTTCCGGCCAACCTGGAGGTCCGGGGGCGTGACATTCACGGCAAGGTGGAGGGCCGGCCGGAAGTCGTGAGGCTGTTCGTCAATTTCCCGCCCAAGGTCACCATCAACCCGTCGCCGCCGATCGTGGTGAATACCGCGGCCCGGTTCACGTTCTCGCTGAGCGACGTGGATAGCGATCCTTCGCAGCTTCGCTACCGCTTCCAGATCGACGACGAGCTTCCCAGCCCGGTCACGGTGATCACCGGCCCCCTGGTGATCGATGCGTTCTTCCAGGAAGTCGGCACGCATCGGCTGAAGATCTGGGCCCAGGATCAGGGCGGCGTGCAATCCCAGTCCGAGCCGGCGGAACTCATCATCAACGTGATCCCCGCGGAGCCGGCCTCTCATCCCTCAGGATCCGCCCCAGGTCCGAATGACAGCGCCCAGACCGGTGCGGGACAGGTTGGTACCCAATGACACAATCCACGCGAACACCGCTGGTGCTGCTGCTTCTGGTGATGGGTGTGATCTGGGCCGGCTGCGATGCGGAGCGGGGCCTGTTGATCCCGAACGAGCCGCCGAACACCCGCGTCTCCGCCGGACCGCCGGAAGCCTCCGATACCGAGTATCGGGTCAACCTTTTCTGGTTCGGCTGGGACGACGACGGATTCGTGGACCACTACGAGCTCGCCTTCGACGACACCACCGAATGGCAGACCCCGATCTTCTCGAACGACAGCCTCTTCTTCGTCACGGCCGACGGCAGCTGCTGCGTGTCGCCGCTTCCGCAGAACGCGGGAGGCGCCTCGGTCGATTCGATCTACGAGCAGTTCCACACGTTCTTCGTGCGGGCGGTGGACAACCTGGGCGTTCCCGATCCCACTCCGTCCGTCCGCTCGTTCAACGCCAAGACCATTGCGCCGCATACCCAGCTCACCGGCGGGCCGGCGCACCTGGGAATCTGGGGCAGTGACGTCAAGTTCACCTGGAGGACCGTGGACGACGACGGTTTCCCGGTCAGCTGGCGCTACGCGTTGATCAGCACGTTTGACTATGCGCGAGAGACGGGCGACACCGTTCCGAACCTCGCCCCGCTGATTGCGTGGGTCGACACGATCACGTACTACCCCGAGACGAATCCGGGGGGCGGCGGCGCGCTCTACAGCGACTCGCTCGTGTGGCGCGACCTGGCTGCGGACTCGATCACGTTCCGGAACGTGGTCACGACCAGCGGCCTGGTGGACGACCAGGGGAATCCCGCGCCCGAGAACAAGAACAAGATCATCTTTGCGGTCAAGGCCACGGACAATGCCGGGGCCGAGGAGAAGATCCTCACCACCACCCGGCGGGAGCAGCACCACGGTCCGAACGTCGTGGTCTTTGATGTCAGCCGCAACGTGAACGGGCCCTGCGTGAGCCTCATTTCGAACGTGGTGGGCACGTGGTCGTGCTTCAGTTCTCCCCGACCGCGGTCCATCTTCGCGAATCAGGGCATCCGGTTCTGCTGGACCGCCGTGCCGGGCGGCAGTGGCTTGCCCCTGGCCGGCTTCAGCTATGCGCTGGATGACACCACGGACTGGTCGCCGTTCTCGCTGAACTCGGAGTGTTTCCCGGTGGACGAGAACGATCGCTGGCGACCCGGCAAGGGCGCCCACACGTTCTTTATCCGCGCCATCGATGCGGGCGGGTTCATCCGGGTGCTCACGGCCAACCTTCGCGTGTTCGACGGCCCCGCCCGTTGCGACTCGGATCTCCAGTACATCGTAGTCGTTCTGGACACCAATCCCGGCGATCTCATTCAGGGAAGTCGCGTGTTCCCGCCGCTGTACCGTCAGGTCGAGGTGGAGCTCATGCGATACTTCTTCGAGGGATACGATGACCTCGTGATCCACCAGACGAACGGCGACACCCCACCGGATGTGTTCCTGCTGGATTGCGCGTCCAGCACGTTCTGGTTCCACAGCACGTCGGCCCCGTCCGGTGGCGACAACTCCGTTCTGCGCTCGTACCATCGCACGCCGCCGAACGTCCTGCCGTCGTACGTGAGCAGCGGCGGCAACCTGTTCATCGCCGGGATTTCGCCGCTCGAGGCGTTCCGGTTCGCGGAGCAGACCGACGGTATCGTGGACGAGACGATCTTCCAGCGGGACCCCGTCCGGTTCACCGACACGCTCGCCGACACCGGTCTCGTGACGCACTGGATGGTCTCCCACTTCGGAATCGGGAGCATCGACGGAATCGTGGACAAGACCGCGCTGGAGGCGACTCCGAGTCTCCGATTCACCACGGCCAAGTCGCACGTGGTGACCGGACCCAACCCGTATCCCGATCTGCACTTCGATCCGCTGAGTTGGCCGCTGGGCACGCAGACCCGCGGGTTCGGCTTCTACGATCGCGGGGTTCGCCCGTACTTCACCACTGTACCGGGCGGAACCACGCAGGTGGCGCAGTCCGAGGTGATCTACTCGCGCAACAACACGGGCGAGCCGGTCGCGGTACGCCGGTTCGACGTTCCGCCGGACACGGGCAAGCTCCTCTACGCCGGGTTCCATCCGTACTTCCTGGAGAAGGAGGGCTACCGTGAGTTCCTCCGGGCCGTTCTGGCCGACTTCGGCGAGTTCCCTGACAATCCCTGATCCGATGCAGGCCAATCCGCACTTGAGCGCGGATCGGCGGAGGCCCCCACGCATGAAGCAAATCAGCGAAGGAACGGCCCGCGACGCCGGTCGCCCGCGCCCGGTCGCCTGGGCCGTCCTCCTCTGGATGGTCGCCTGGGTCGCCACGGCGGGGGCGCAGAGCCTGGACCTGCCAGTGCCGGAACTGACCGTGGAACCGTCCTCCCGGAGCGTGCGGATCACCTGGCCCGCCATCGATGGCGGCGTGGGCCGGGCCATCACCAACATCCGCCCCTCGGGTCTCGCGGATTCCATCGGCGTGGATGTGAACATGAACCCCATCTTCGCCGAGATCTCGGACTTCGAAATCACCGGTCAATACGAACTGGACTGCGACTACTACCTGGAACTCATCAAGGTCTCGTCCACGCCGGGCGTGAATCGCAACCTTCGGGTCCAGTACCAGACCTTCCTGAACACCTCCGGTTCCAGTGGCGCGGTGGGCAGCGGGATCCTGGTGATCCGGGAGCCCGACACCACCTACCCGTTCGACCCGGCGGTCGCCGGTGGCCTGGGAATGCGGTTTTCGCCGAACGTCACCCAGCCGAGTGCGCCGCTGGGCACCATCGCGCTCTCCGTGGGCGGGATGAACAGCACCAACTCCGTGCGCAAGTTCTACTTTGTGGAGGCACTGAACACCGTCTCGTCCCTGTCCCAGGGATTGCAGGCCCGGGTGGTGGGGCCGGTCGATTCGCCCACGCTCATGCCGCCGTTCCCCGGGGGAACGCTCGTGGTCACGCTTCCCACGATCACGGCGCCCGGTACGTTCCCGATCCAGGATGGGATGTCGCTGACCGTCACGGACGGCGCCGTCACCGCGGGCGAGCGCTCCAGCTGGGAGGCCCACTATGCCTTCAGCCTCCGCGGCAAGATCAACGCGAACCTCCAGTCCTTCGAGGGCTATCACGTGTGGCGCGGCGATCTGCCGAACGTGGACGACTTCACGTTGTTGGGCGAGATCCAGGCCACCTGCAACGCGGAGCGCTATCAGCTGGTCCTGCTGGCGGGCGACGAGCTGACCGAATCGGACGTGTCCTTTCGTTACATCGCAGAAGAAGGGCTGTTCGAGATGTTCGATCGGGACATCCACAACGACTTCCCGTACCGCTACGCTCTCTCCACCTTCGATCGCGACTTCCTGGGCAACCCCACGGACCTCACGTTCGACAGCGAGCGGGATGAGTCGGTCAAGTTGTACCCGGCGTCCACGGCGCGAGACGAGGACGCGAAGGCGTTCGTCTTCCCGAATCCGTACAACAAGACCGCCGCGTTCCAGGAGGGCGACCGACGGGTGGTCTTCACGAACCTGCCGGAAGAGTGCACCATCCGCATCTTCACGGCGGCCGCCGACCACGTGGCCACGTTGGTCCACGGCCCCGGAGAGTCGGGAAGCATTTCCACCACCAGCCGCACGTGGAATCTCCGGACCGATGTCGGTCGGCCGGTGGCGGCGGGGATCTTCATGTTCTACATCGAAGGCACGGGCGCTGTGAGTTTCCAGCAGTCCGGCAAGTTGATCGTCGTTCGATAGCGAGTCGGTCGGCGGTTTCCCCAGCAAGATCCACAGGAGATCCAAAGATGGCCAAGCACAAGATCGCGTGGCTCCCCGGTGACGGCATCGGGATCGAAGTCATGGACGCGGCGCGTTTGGTTCTGGACGCCGTCGGTTTCGACGCCGAGTACGTCCACGGTGATATCGGTTGGGAGTTCTGGAAGTCCGAGGGTGAGCCGCTTCCCCAGCGGACCCTGGACGTGCTGCGCAGCACGGATGCGGCCCTGTTCGGGGCGATCACGTCGCTCCCCAAGGAAGAGGCGGAGAACGAGCTCGACGCGTCGCTGCGCGGCAAGGGCCTCGTGTATCGGAGCCCGATCGTGCGCCTGCGTCAGGAGTTCCATCTGCACACGAACCGGCGTCCCTGCTTCGCCTTTCCGGGCAACCCCCTGAACCTGAAGGAGGGGATCGACCTGGTCGTGTTCCGCGAGAACACGGAAGGCATGTACGCCGGCGTGGAGTACCACCCGCTGCCGGACGAGGTGCGCACCGTCCTGAAGGCGCACAACCCCGCGATGGGGAAGTTCGACAAGGTGGCGGCCGGCGACATCGCGATCACGTGCCGGATCATCACGCGCCAGGGCGCCGAGAACATCGTGCGCCGCGCGTTCGAGCACGCCAAGAAGTACGGCTACCCCACGGTCACCATCGTGGAGAAGCCGAATGTGCTGCGCGAGACGTCCGGGCTCATGGTGCGCGTGGCGCGCGAGGTCGCCAAGGACTTCGACGGGATCGATCTCTGGGAGACCAACATCGACGCCATGGTGATGTGGCTCATCAAGAACCCGCAGGACTACGGAGTGATCGTCTGCTCGAACCTGTTCGGCGACGTCATCTCCGATCTGTGCGCCCAGATCGTGGGCGGTCTGGGATTCGCGGCGTCCGGCAACATCGGCGACCGGTACGCCGTGTTCGAGCCCACGCACGGTTCGGCGCCCAAGTACTTCGGGCAGAACAAGGTGAACCCCATGGCCATGATTCTCTCGGCGCAGATGATGCTGGATTGGCTGGGCGAGGCCGACATGGCGAGCCGGGTCAAGAATGCCGTGGGGGCCGTGATCGCCGAGGGCACGCTCCGCACGTACGACATGGGCGGCAGCAACACCACCACCGAGGTGGCCCAGGCTGTGGCCGACAAGGCCGGGGCCGGCGCCCCGGCGTAGAGCCCGCGGGGGTCCATGAAGCACCCGCTACCCGGAGGGGACCGGCCGCTGGCCGGCGCGCTGGCCTTCCTGGCCGCGTCGCTCGGCCTGCATCCCGTGGTCACGCCGGACTTCTGGTGGC